>JANMHK010000084.1:0-4037 GCA_031375135.1 Sphingobacteriales bacterium
CTTACTACTTCCATCCGTATTCTGCAAGAATATGAGCGGGCGGTGATCTTCAGGCTGGGCCGACTTGCAGGCAGAGGCGTAAAGGGGCCGGGTCTCATCTTACTAATACCCATTGTTGACAAAATGGTGAAGGTGAGTTTGCGTACCGTAGTGCTCGACGTGACTCCACAAGATGTGATCACCCAGGATAACGTTTCTATCAAAGTGAATGCAGTGGTGTATTTCAGGGTCTTGCATCCTGATAAAGCCATCATACAGGTTGAAAATTATTTGCAGGCCACTTCGCAGATCTCGCAGACTACACTCAGAAGTGTATGCGGACAATCGGAACTCGATGAGATCCTATCGCAACGCGAAAAGATCAACCAGCAACTCCAACAAATCATTGATGGCCACACAGAACCCTGGGGTATCAAAGTGTCGAATGTTGAATTGAAGCAAATCGATCTGCCGCAGGAAATGCAAAGAGCCATGGCCCGCCAGGCCGAGGCAGAGCGTGAACGCAGATCAAAAGTGATTTCGGCAGAAGGGGAATTCCAGGCTTCACAACGATTAGCCGATGCTGCAGAAATCCTTGGTAGCCAGCCAAGTGCCCTTACTCTGCGGTACCTGCAAACGCTGGTGGAAATTTCCTCTGAGCAAAGTACCACCACCATCTTCCCTATTCCCATTGATCTGATCACGTCTTTTATGGGAAAGGCTAAAGACAAGGAAATCATTGGGCCAAAGACAACGGTGTCGTAAGGCTTATAGTTGGGCGTAACCCTAGCAGCCGCTTGCGTTTCGTCGAAACTTGAGTAAATTCACATTATGCAAGTACAAGTAGACATAGAATTTGAGCAGTTGCTTAAAATTGTCAAGACGCTTCCGGCAGGACAGCTAAAATTACTGAAGGCAGAAATTGAACGGAAGAAAAAAGCTAAAAAATCAAAGATAGATTTAGAGACTTTGCTTTTGAAAGGACCGGTTGCAACACAAAAGCAGCTTGCAGGTATTAAGAGAAACAGAAAAGCAATCAACCAATGGCGGACAAGTTGATATTGGTTGACACCTCGATTCTTATAGATTTTTATCGCAAGACCGACAAAGCCAATTCTAAATGGATTTCGTTGGTGAGAGAAGGATATGAATTTGCGATTTCCGCGATAACCAAGTATGAAATTTATTCCGGAGCATCTCAAGCTCAATTGACATTTTGGGATAGTGTGCTCAAGCAGATTACAATTATTCCGTTCGATGAGAGTACTGTTGACACCGCTGTAAGTATAAATAGCGAATTAAAGCGAAAGAGGAAGCAGATCGATATTGCCGACTTATTCATTGCTGCTACAGCCCTATTTTACGATATACCATTAGCTACATTGAATACAAAGCATTTTGACAGAATAGATGATTTGAAGGTATTGTAACAAGGCCAATGCCCAACCTAAAGACCTGGATGAATTAGATCAAACAGGACAGCTCAGGATAGTTCTGCCTTGTAGTACTGCTACATTTACGCTAACGATTTCGCTTTCATATAGAACCCGCCATACATGCAGATTTTACTAGGTGTTATTTTTCATTTCATAGGAGGCTTCGCGTCCGGTAGTTTTTACATGCCTTACAAAAAGGTGAAAGGCTGGAGCTGGGAAAGTTTCTGGATCGTGGGCGGCCTTTTTTCCTGGTTGATCGTTCCGCCCATAGCGGCGATGCTGACCATTCCCAATTTCATGAACATCATCACGGCATCGGAATCATCAGTTCTGGGCTCTACTTATTTGATGGGGCTACTATGGGGAATTGGCGGCCTTACCTATGGGTTGGGTGTAAGATACCTGGGCGTTGCGTTGGGAAGCTCGATCATACTCGGGCTCTGCTCGGTGTTCGGCGCATTGGTTCCGTCGATTTATTATTACTTCAATCCTGCTGAAGGAAAAGATACCATTGTTGACCTGCTCACCAATACCTGGGGCCAGTTGGTGCTATTGGGTCTGTTGCTTTGCATTGTGGGCATTGTGATTTCGGGCAAGGCCGGGGCGATGAAAGATAAAGACCTTGGCGGCACACATACAGACGCATCGGGCAGCGAATACAAACTCACGCGCGGACTCATCTTTGCCGTGATCTCGGGTGTACTGAGCGCTTGTTTCAGTTTTGGAATTGAAGCAGGCAGTACCATGGGCGCGCAGGCGAATGAATTATGGAAAGCCGCGAACCCTTCCGAAACGGGAGAGTTCCTGTTTCGGAATAACGTGATCTTTGTAGTTATTCTCTGGGGCGGACTCACCACCAATTTGATCTGGTGCATGATCCTCAATTTCAAAAACAAATCGTTTGGTGATTATACTAACAGCAAAACACCATTGGCAAAAAACTATCTGCTCTGCGCGTTAGGCGGCACCATGTGGTTTCTGCAGTTCTTCTTTTACGGTATGGGCGAAAGCAAAATGGGCAACGGTGCGAGTTCATGGATCCTGCACATGTCGTTCATCATTTTAGTGGCTAACAGCTGGGGCCTGCTGACCAAGGAGTGGACGGGCGTTTCTAAGAAAACACTCACTACCATTGCAGCGGGCATTATTACCATTATTATTTCTGTTCTTATTGTGGGCTATGGCAACTCATTGAAGCCTTAGTCAAAAAAATATATACGATTTTATGTCAACAACAGTTTCAAGTTTTAAGCACGTTAGTTATTTATGGGATGATGCCAAGGCGGCGCAAATGGCCGGCGATGAAGTGGCACTATTGGTGTATCGTTCTAATCTGTTAGGCGCAGATCTTCGTCTTACGAATTACGGTGGTGGTAACACCTCCTGCAAGGTCATTGCTAAAGACGTACTGACCGGGAACGACACAGAAGTGATGTGGGTGAAGGGCAGCGGCGGTGATCTCGGATCCATTAAAAAATCTGGTCTTGCTGCTTTGTATATGGATCGGTTTTTAAGTCTGGAAAAGATCTATCGCGGTCTTGAGCACGAAGATGAAATGGTTGAGCTGTTCAATCATTGTATTTATGATCTCGCTTCCAAAGCGCCATCTATTGATACGCCGCTGCATGGCTTTCTTCCATTCAAACATATTGACCATTTGCATCCGGATGCAGCTATTGCGATCGCGGCATCCAAAGATGGCGAGCGCATCACGAAAGAATTATTCAACGGCAAAATCGGTTGGGTAGGTTGGCAGCGACCAGGCTTTGATCTGGGTCTGCAATTGAAAAGATGCCTGGAAGAAAATCCTGGTATCCGCGGCATCATGCTCGGCTCGCACGGCTTGTTTACCTGGGGCGATACGGCTTATGAGTCGTACGTCAACACCCTCGAAGTAGTGGAAAAATGTGCGGCCTATCTGGAAGAAAATTATGGAAAGAAGGGACCTGTGTTTGGTGGAGCTGCGATGGAATCAGCGCCAAAAGAAAAACGACTTTCACAAGCTGCGGCGATTGCGCCCGTGCTTCGTGGATTTTGTTCTTCCAAAACAAAAATGATCGGACATTTTACGGATTCAGATACCGTGCTTGAATTTATCAATTCAAAAGACTTGGCTCGTTTAGCTCCCATGGGCACAAGTTGTCCGGATCATTTTCTGCGCACCAAAATCAGTCCGATGATTCTTGATGTAGAGGCTGGCGATGACCTTACAGATATCGTTGCGCTGAAGGCGAAACTGGAACCCCAGTTCGAAGCCTATCGAAATATGTATGGGGAGTATTACAATACCTGCAAGCATCCAAACAGTCCTGCTATTCGCGATGCAAATCCGGTGGTCATTCTCTTTAAAGGCGTGGGCATGTTTACGTTTGCGAAAGACAAGCAGACTGCGAGGGTTGGATCTGAGTTCTATATCAATGCCATCAACGTGATGCGTGGTGCAGAGGCCATATCTTCCTATACATCATTGCCAAGGCAGGAAGCATTTAATATTGAATACTGGTTATTGGAAGAAGCCAAGTTGCAGCGCATGCCAAAACCAAAATCACTGAGCGGCCGCGTTGCGCTGATCACCGGCAGTGCAGGTGGAATTGGAAAAGCGATTGCAAAGAAATTTGTGAG
>JANMHK010000115.1:0-19642 GCA_031375135.1 Sphingobacteriales bacterium
ATCTTCGGCATTTGTTGATCTCACCGCAGTCTGCTGCGGAAAGAACACTAAAATTAATCATTCCCATCCTTCGTTATAAGGTATATCAAACGAACTTTGTACTTATGTGTAAATGGATTTGCATTGGGATCATGGCGTTGATGGCTTCACTAAAGCTTGAGGCCCAGCCTTTCCAGCTCGTTGAGCAGGAGAAAGCCAGGTATCAGGCACTAGACCGCGCACAGAAAACATCCAGTTCCGCCAGCATGGCCTCGCCCGATTTTATGGTTCACCACTACCAGTTTGAATGGGATATCGATCCCGCCATCCGGTATATCAAGGGCAAGGTGCGCGTTTCCTTTATCATTAGTTCCAGCACTTCATTGATCCGTTTTGACCTTTCTGATTCGCTGCGGGTCGACAGTGTGCTCTACCGACAATCAAAGATTACCCATACCAGGCCAGGAAACAATATCCTGCAGATCAGTTTCCCTGGCAGCCTCTCAACCGGATCCCGCGACTCTGTGACCATCTTTTATCAGGGCAGGCCGCTGGACAATGGATCTGGTTCATTTGAAGTCAGCAATCATACCGGCGTCCCCATCCTCTGGACCCTCAGCGAACCCTACGGCTCCATGGACTGGTGGCCCTGCCGTAATGGTTTGGACGATAAGGCGGATTCCATCGATGTGATCATCACAACGCCCGACAGGTACTATGCCAGCTCCAATGGAACACTGGCTTCAGAGGTTCTGGCCGGAGGGAAAAGGACCAACCACTGGAAACACCGGTATCCCATCGCATCCTACCTGGTTGCCATGGCTGCCACTAATTACCAGATTCAACAAGATACTATCCAACTAAACGGCAAAATACTGCCTTTACAGCAGTATGTTTACCCGGAAGCTGCTGCATCATGGACGGCCTCTATCCCCACCACCAGGAGCATTATGCGATATTTTGAAGCCAAATTCGGTCCCTACCCATTCCGAAATGAACGCTATGCCCATACCCAGGTTGGGTTCGGCGGCGGCATGGAACACCAGACCAATTCGTTCATGGGTAGTAGCAACCAGTCCCTTATCGCCCACGAACTGGCTCACCAGTGGTTCGGGGACCGGGTGACCTGCGGCAGCTGGCAGGATATCTGGCTCAACGAGGGCTTTGCAATTTTTGGCACCTACGCCTATTTTGAATCCGTACTGCCGAAAGACGAAGTACTCAACTGGTTTAAATCCGAAGTGGGCTATATCGCCTCTAAGCCCGACGGTGCTGTTTATGTTAAGGACACAGTTTCCGTCAACGCCATTTTTAACTACCGCACCACCTACGTGAAGGCAGGCTGGGTTGTCAATATGCTTCGCTGGAAACTCGGCGATGCAGCTTTTTTTGAGGGGGTAAGAAGATACCTCGCTGACCCGGCGGTTTCATATGCCTTTGGCAGAACGAATGACCTGAAACGTAATCTTGAATTGGTCAGCGGACAGAACCTCGACGAATATTTCAAAGATTGGCTTTACGGAGAAGGCTATCCCAGTTATCAGCTCTCCTGGCTCCCGCTCGGCAACAAGGTTCAACTGGTGCTGAACCAAACTACTTCTCACCCTTCCGTCGATTTTTATGAAATGCCCGTGCCCGTGCTATTCAAAAATGCTACCCGTGATACACTCATCGTGATCAATCATACTAAAAACGGTCAGACCGAATTGCACGATCTCGGCTTTGTGCCAGATACCGCATTCATCGACCCTTATGTAAAACTTGTTTCGGCAAAAAACAAAACTTCTAAATCGGGAACCGGCACCGCAAAAAATACCGTCAAATTATATCCCAATCCCGTCGGCGACAAATTCTCCATCCTGCTCAATAATTTTACGTCATCCGCTGCCAGCGTGACTATTCACAATGGGGCAGGACAACTAATCTGGCAACAAACCCTGTCCCTGATCACCGGAAACGAATTGCTCTCGATCCCTTCCGGCACATGGGCCCGGGGCGTTTATATTGTTTGTGTGAAAAGCAACGACATGAACTTTGTCAAAAGGATTGTGAAATAAATTAATTTACAGGCCGATACTCCGGCCCATGCCCCCACGAAAGAAAAAACAACCATTCAACAAAAAGATCCTGTTCGCCATTCTATTCCTGCTATCACTGGGATTGGGAGGTTATTTTGTTTATTTCTGGTGGATGGAAAAACAGGCCGGCTTCGCACATTACCCCGGATTCGGCATCTCACTTCCAATCGATTATCCCATCCACGGCATCGATGTTTCCCATCACCAAAGTGTGATCAGTTGGGACGATGTTCATGCCATGCAGGTAAAAGATGTAAAGCTGGGTTTTGCAGTGATCAAAGCAACAGAAGGATTGACGCGTGTCGACTGGCAGTTCCGGCGGAATTGGAAAAAAGCAAAAGAAGCGGGTATGTCACGCGGTGCTTATCATTTCTTCCTGGCCACTAAGAGTGGCGTTAAGCAAGCGGATAATTTCATCAATACCGTTAAACTGGAAAAAGGTGATCTGCCGCCGGTTCTGGACGTGGAGGAAACCTATGGCGTCAACCAGGTAGATCTCAGAAAAAGGGTGAAAGACTTCCTGGATGCCATCGAACGGCATTACGGAGTTAAACCAATTATTTATACCGGCGCAGATTTTTACAAGATCAACCTGGGGGATGATTTTGCGGATTACCCGCTTTGGGTGGCGCACTATATCCAGAAGAATAAACCCCGGATCGACCGGGAATGGGTGTTCTGGCAACATTCCGAAAAGGGCCGGGTGAACGGCATTACCTCAGCCGTTGATTTCAATGTTTTTAACGGCGATAGCTCCGAGTTTGAGGATTTATTGATCCGGTAACTCACCACATACGCCTTTATTTAATGCTGCCCAGGAAACACTCCCCATGCTCCTTTGTTTGGTGCCGCCTCCCGAGTTTGAGGATTTATTGATCCGGTAAGTGCCAAGATGCTCGGCTATTTTCTCAAATGGGGTTATCTTGCAGGCTTATTACTAAATAATGGAATACAGCAAGATCGTATCAGTGACCGGCTTACCAGGATTGTTTGAAATTTTAACCAGCAAAACTGATGGAGCCATCGTGCGCGGCCTCGAAGACAAAGCCACCAAATTCATCTCTTCCCGCCAGCATAACCTCTCCCATCTGGAAAGTATAGAAGTATATACGGTGACAGATAATGTTAACCTCGCCGATATTTTTATCGCCATGCAAGGTGGCACTGCACTTCCCGACGAAAAAGATGCAAAGGCGGTTAAATCATATTTTGAGAAAGTGTACCCGGACCTGGATTTCGAAAGGGTATACCATAGCGATATGAAGAAGATGGTTCGTTGGTTCAGCATCCTGCAGGCCAATGGCGTAGAGATCAAACTCACTCCTTTTGAAGAAGACGAAGAAGAAGTAGCAGAAGAAGCACCAGTTGTTGAAGCTGCTCCGGAAGAAAAGCCCGTTAAAAAAGCTAAAGCAAAGAAATCTGCTTCAGCTGATGACGAGAAAAAATAATACCATGAATTATTCTGCTGATATCAGTAAGGTGGAAAGACATTTCCTTCCTTCAGATTTTGTTATCACCGACTGGAATAGCCTCGAGCCCTGGTACAAGAACCTGCTCGACCGCAAGATCGATACCCTCACGGATTTTGAAAAATGGTTGGCGGATTTCAACGAGCTCGAAGCAGTGATCAGTGAAGACGCCTGCTGGAGACAGATCAGGATGACCTGTGACACTACCGATAAAGCACTTGAAGAATCTTTCAACTATTTCTATCTCGAGATCCAGCCTAAACTTCAGCCTTACTCAGATCAACTGAATAAGAAACTGATTGCATCCCCATTTGTACAACAACTTGATCAACAGAAATATTTCACCTATCTCCGTAATGTGAAGAAAAGTATCGACTTGTTCCGGGAAGAAAACATTCCCCTGCAGGCCGAGATCAACGTGCTTCAACAACACTTCGGCCAGATCGTTGGTGCCATGACCGTAAATGTCGATGGGCAGGAATACACCCTGCAACAAGCTGCGAAATTTCTTGAAGATCCAATACGCGAAAAAAGAGAAGAGGTATACAGGAAGATCAACGAGCGAAGACTGCAGGATAAAGAAGCACTGAATAATTTATTCTCCAAACTCATCGCGCTGCGCAATCAGGTAGCGGTCAATGCGGGCTTTGAAAATTATCGCGATTACAAGTTCATGGAAATGGGCAGGTTTGATTACACGCCTGAACATTGTTACCAATTCCATGAAGCAGTAAAACTTCATGTGGTGCCACTGGTTGATCAGATCTTTGAAGCACACAAGAAAAAATTAGGCCTTGAGATCTTAAAGCCCTGGGATACCGAAGCTGAAGCTCCCGGCATTCCACCACTTCGTCCATTCAAACAAGGCAAGGAATTGCTGGATAAAACGGTCAGTTGCCTCAATGAGCTAGACCCCTTCTTTGCAAATTGCCTCAAGAAAATGGAAGAGATGTCGCACCTCGACCTCGACAGTCGTAAAGGCAAGGCACCCGGTGGCTACAATATGCCCCTGGCAGAAAGCGGTGCACCTTTTATTTTCATGAATGCAGCAGGACAAATGAGCGACGTCACCACGATGGTCCACGAAAGCGGCCACGCGGTGCATTCTTTCCTCGCGCATCCCTTGCCACTTAATGCATTCAAAGAATATCCTACCGAAATGGCAGAAGTAGCCAGCATGGCTATGGAACTTTTCACCATGGATCACTGGCATGTCTTCTTTGAGAACGAAGCAGATCTGAAAAGAGCAAAACGCCACCAGCTTGAACGCGTGATCACCATCTTCCCCTGGATCGCAACCATCGACAAATTCCAGCACTGGGTTTACGAGAACCCCGTTCATACTGACCTTGAAAGAGCTGAAGCATGGATGAATATTCTGAATATGTATAGCTCATCTGCCATAGACTATAGTGGACTCATGCCTTACAGGAACATCTCCTGGCAGAGACAACTTCACCTGTTTGAGGTTCCATTCTATTATATTGAATACGGTATTGCTCAACTTGGCGCCATTGGCTTATGGAAACAGTATAAAGAGAATAAGTCTTCTGCCATTGGCAATTACATCAACGGATTAAGTCTTGGTGGCACGAAAACCCTACCGGAACTGTATTCCGCTGCCGGGCTTTCGTTCGACTTCTCGCCTGAAACCATAAAGGACCTCATGGATATGGTGCGCGTAGAACTGGAAGAGCTTGAAAATTAAAAACTACCACTAAAAGGGTATAGTGGGAGATAAACAACCGAGTTACCTTAGTAGCAGAATTCGATACGCAAGTATTTAAAATAGCTACTAATCAGAGCCTTAACTAAAGTCCCGACGTTTTCACGTTGGGGCATTTTTTTTACGAGAATCATTACTATTTACATTCTTTGCATACCCCGTTTACGATCATATTGATCTCTGTGGCAGAATAGCCACGGGGAAGCTTAACCGAAGGAATATGGGTGTCATCAAGACAAGTTGTTTTACCACAGACTTCACAGATGAAGTGAATATGATTATCATGATGATGACCTTGGGTGCAATTTTCCCTGCACAGTGCATAACGTGTTGCATTGTCAGCCGTAGGGATGGTATGAACGATGCCGTTATCAATAAATGTTTGTAGGGTTCTGTAAACGGTTACGCGATCGAATTTCTCACCCGTGATCTTTTCTATATCGTGATGCGCCAAAGCATTGTCCGACTGCAGGAAAATCTCCAGGATCGCCCGCCTGCTGTCAGTATTACTGAGCTGGTTTTTTTTCAATATGGATAATGCTGTTGTCAAATCAATTCGCTCATTGGCTAATTTACTAATTGGCTAATTCTTCAAGTGCAAGCTTTTTCAACTTGCTTGGTTGCCCTCACTGGCTCATTTCAATTTACTAATTGGCTAATTCTACACGACGGAAAGCCTTTTTATTTGCGAACACCAGTAATTTCTCGGCCATTTTCTTTCAATAGCTGCCCGCTTGCAACCCTAATCAACCTCACTGTAATAGTTGCTTCGCATCCGCAATAACCTGTTCCACTTCGTCTTTCTTCAACCCATCATAGATTCCCCGAACCCTGCCATCTCTGTCCACCAGGCAAAAGAACTGTGTATGCAAGAATTGCTCACTGATATTCTTACTACTGTTCTTCGGATCATCCAGGATATAACTTTCCCGGGCAGCCCGATAGAGATCCGCTTTCTTACCCGTAAGAAACCACCATTTCGCAGGGTCAGCACCTAAAGAATCTGCATATCTTTTGAGTACGGGCAATGAATCAGTCTCGGGATCAACCGTATGCGATAAGATCATAAAATCCTTTTGCCCTTTCAGTTCTCCATAAATCTTCACCATATTCTTGTTCATCTTAGGGCAGATCCCTTTGCAGGTGGTGAAGAAATACTCCACGATATAGGTTTTGCCTGCCACGTCCCTATCTGTCACTTGCTTACCATCTTGCCGGGTGAAGCTAAAAGGCAACACGTTGTTCAAAATGGGAAGCTGGGGTGAACCGATGTTCGACAGCTTATCCATGACCAGGTAGAAACCCACCACCAGTACGGCAAAAAACGCAATATAGAAGATCGATTTCTTACTCATTCGGGACAAAGTTACAACCTAATCAGTCTTAAAGCTCTGCAAAATGCAACTTCGTTGCATTTTCTAAGTATATTTGCTGTTCAACAAGTGAAATGATCCGGATCAATTACGATGCTTTAGGAATTGCTACCTCTGTAGCCTGCGCCATCCATTGCGCAGTACTTCCCTTGTTGTTATCAAGCCTTCCACTGTTCGGTGTCAACATCATCAACAACGTAAGTTTTGAATTGTTGATGATCGGCCTTGCATTTGCCGTGGGTTTCTATTCACTCTGGCATGGCTACAAAAAACATCACCACAAGATCTACCCCATCATCCTTTTTGCCATCGGCATCTCGTTGCTGGCCATGAAGCAGTTCTATCACGAATACTTACTCGGCTTCCTGATCCCCGCTGTTATCCTGATCGTATCTGCCCACTGGACAAATTACCTCGCTTGTAAGAAGGCCAACCACTGTCATAAAGACGACTGCAACCACTGATGTGATGCTCTTCGCCGCGAAAGACGCGATCTCCCCGCTCTATTTCACATCGAGCAACAACCCCCGCTACTGCCTGGCTTTGATTTTTCTTAAGTATGTTTGAAGTGTAAAATGCTTATTTACCATGAGAATTTTCAACCTCGTTTTTACGATCCTATTTGTCATTTTTGCGGGCTTGCAATACAACGATCCTGATCCCTACATCTGGATCCCACTTTATCTTTTTGCCGCCTTTCTTTGTTGGCGCGCCTATCAGGGAACCCGCTACCGCACACTATATATTGTGGCCATTGCTATCTACAGTTTCTACGCGCTGTACCTGCTATTTGACAAGAATGGCGTTCTATCATGGGCCAACGAACACGCAGCTGAAAGCCTCGTGCATAGCATGAAGGCTGATAAACCGTGGATAGAAGAAACCCGCGAATTCGGGGGGCTGGTTATCCTCATCGTCTCCATGGTCATTAACCTCCTCTCCGACATGGCGCATAAAAGGGCCGATATGGACCACAAAAGAGCAGATATGCCCCATAAAAAAATGCCAGCTTAAGGCTGGCATTTTTCGAAAGACTTTCTATAACGTTTATCACTTCTTTCCCTGTGGCTTAACGATCACTGCATTTGTACCCGTTAAAGGCTTACGGTTTACGCCGCCCTTATCAAGATAAGTTGCCGAGATCTGCATCAGCTTGCCATCCTTGACATCATTTTCCGATGGCGTGATGCTTCCCTGCACGGGCAATGATTTGGCTTCCGGCCTATTGAGCGACATGATCCAGTTTACGATCTTATCTGCATCTGCTTGTTTAAGATCCGGATGCGCTGCCATGGGTACTTCGCCCCATACACCGCTGCCCCCCTTAATGATCTTATTGGTCAGATACTCATTCGCTTTTTTATCTTTCGCATACTTCTTGGATACATCGGTATATCCCGGTCCGATCGACTTCTCATCCACCTTATGACAGGTTTTGCAATCCATGCTTTCCATCAACGCCTTTCCTTCCATGATACTGCTCACCCGCTGGTGCCCAACAACCTGGGCCTGGTCTAAACCGCTGATATAGTCCACGTTCACATACAATCGTGCCGGGTCGATCATGGTGCCATCTTCCTTATCATTAACGATCACTTTATAATTAACAGGCTGGCCAGCTACTAACCACCCGGTTCCTGTTTCTATCGCTACTTTAGGAGCTTCATTGCCCGCATAGACACTTACTGGTTTGCTCTTGCCTATCGCACCTTTACTATCTTTTACTTCTACATATACGGCATTATCACCAACAGTTGGAAAACTAACCGTAGTACTAGGTTGCTTGGTTTCTTTCACACTCTTTCCGTAATGCCAGATATAACTGACCGCGTCCTTATCCGCATCAGTAGACCCTTCTGCAGATAATTTTACAGTGAGCGGAACAGTACCCGATGATTTATCTACCTGCACAAATGCTTTGGGAGCCCTGTTGCCCGGGTTATAATCAATCCTTGACAATCCTGCATCTGAGTTCTTGGCGAACCAACCCGTTCCATATTCCAACACATACAACCGGCCGTCAGGGCCAACTTCTATGTCAATGGGTGAATTGAATTTGATGTCTTCCAAAACTGGTTCCATCTTTACAAAATCACCTTTCTCATTCATGGTTGTTGCCCTGATCCAACCTCTTATCCAATCATAGTGAAACAGCTTCCCATTATAATAATCGGGGTACCTGGTTTCCTTAGGATAGAACTCAGTATAATAAACCGGGCCCGCCATCGCGTTACGCCCGCCGGTTCCGGTTTCCGGGAACTCCGAAGAAGCCGCATAAGGATACCATATAAATGCTGGTGATACCGGCGGCAGCTCACGAAGACCTGTATTATTCCTTGAATCGTTGATCGGCTTTGCCGGATCGTAAAGTTCGCCTATTGCACCTGTTGCATAATCAAATCTGCGATAGGGATAATTTTTCCCAACAAACAATGGCCAGCCGAAATATCCTGCTTTTCGTGCCTGGTTCAACTCATCGTATCCTCTAGATCCTTTTGTTGTCATACTGTCATTACTTGCATCAGGACCAACCTCACCCCAGTAGAGGAAACCTGTTTTCCTATCCACCGAGATCCGGTAGGGATTCCTGTTACCCATTACAAAAATCTCAGGCTTGGTTTTGTCCATTCCTTTTGGAAAAAGATTTCCCTCCGGAATGCTATAACTGCCATCGGCATTTACTTTGATGCGCATGATCTTTCCGCGCAAATCATTTGTATTTCCTGAACTCCTGCGGGCATCATACTGCTCAAATCCCGGACGATCATCTGTTGGCCCATAGCCATGCAATTGATAAACCGAATTAGGCTGATCGAAAGGCGTTGAATTATCACCAGCGGAAACAAAAAGATTTCCATCGGGACCAAATGCAATTGAACCGCCGGTATGGCAACAGATATTACGCTGCGAATAAAACTGCATCACCACTTTCTCAGTCTTCAGATCAAGCTTGCCATCTTTAAACACGAACCTGGACAATCGATTGACAGAGGTATCAATGGGCGAATAGAAAATATAAATGAAATTGTTTTTAGCAAAATCAGGATCCGCAGCAAGACCCAATACGCCCTCTTCTGCATTCACACCCGGCGCACTTGCTTTATGGTAAGCATTGATCTTTGCCACCTGTGAAAGTTTCTTTGTTTTGTTGTTATAGAACATGACTTCACCCTTACGCTGAACAACGAGGATATCAAACCCCGGAAGGATGGCCATTTCAATGGGCTCATCAAAACCAGTCGCCAACAAATTTCTATTGAATCGGTCCGCATCGGGAACCCTTAGTGTAGTCGCTTTTGAATAATCAAGTACCACATTCTTTCCAATGGCATAACGGATCCCACCCAACACGTGTTGCAGATACGCAGGGTCAGCATAAGATTCATTCGTATGTCCGAAAGCGGTATAGAATGCCCTTCCGCCATCGTAATCATGGTACCAGGCCATGGGATGGTAACCATCGTTCTGGCCACCCTCATAAGATTTTTCGTCGATCGAGATCAGCAGTTTCACATCTTTCTCGGAAGGGGGCGTTCTGAAATTATACCACTCATCGGTGCGTTCCCAAATGGCGGGAAGATGCTTGGTGCTCTCGTGCGTATTGTCGTGCACGGTCAACTTAGCGGGCTGGATCTTGGGATGGCTCTTGAAATAAGCTCCTACCAGTTTACCATACCAGGGCCATTGATATTCGCAATCGGCTGCGGCATGAATACCCATAAAACCCCCACCTGCCTGTATGAATCTTTCAAAATCAGCCTGCTGTTTATGGTTCAGTGAGGTTCCTTTTGTGTCGGCTGTATTCAAAAATATCACAGCACTGTAGTGCTTGAGTGAATCCTCTGTGAAATATTCGCTGTTGGTTGTGGTATCCACATCAAATCCATTTTCCCGACCCAGCTTTTGCAAAGCGGCAACCCCTGTTGGAATGGATGTATGATAGAAGGTAACCGTTTTAGAAAAGACGAGCACCCTGGGCTTACCCACGGGGCTGGACTTAGAACCCATGAAAAAAAACGCTGCTGCGATCAGGATCGCAAACGATAATAAATACTTCATCTGCTTAAAATATATGCTTGTTACAATTTACGGATCATGATGTTTTTGTACCAGGTACCGCCACCGTGATCCTGAAGAGCGATTTTCCCCTTAGATGTTTTTGCAAAGCAGCACATTGAGCCGAACTTGCTTGCTGCTACTTTCTTATTCCATTCATCATCCCATAAAGTAGTGGTGATGGCTTTCTTGCCATTTACGATGAACTCAAGTTTCTTATTCTTGAAACGAATGACGGAAGTATTCCATTCGCCTGTTGGTTTGATATATTCAGCCGGGCAGGGAATCAGATCGTACAAGGAAGCAGCGAGTTGAACAGGCTTCAATTTGTCCGGATAACCCACATTGTCGATCACCTGGAATTCAGGCCCTGTGATATAAGTGGCATCAAACTTTGGATCCTCTTGTAAAAAGAAGATCACACCGCCGTTAAAACCTTTTGCCACTTTCCACTCGAACTTCAGTTCAAACTCGTCGTACGTATCATTCGTTACCAGGTCACCCCGACCATCTTTAGCGGATGCATCGAGATAAAGCCCGCCATCCTGAACGATCCAGGCGGTCGGTTGGCTGACTGGTTTATTGAATGTGTGCCAGCCCGCAGTGGACTTGCCGTCAAATAACGAGATCCATTTCCCCTTCTGCGCAGAAAGAGGCCCTATACAAAGGAATGATGCTACGATGATCAGAAGCTTGGTCATAATATTTGATTGGTTTGATGCTAAATTTAAAATTTATGATTGATATAGCTGCATATAAAAAAGAAAGCGGGTCAGTAATATACTGATCCGCTTCCATATATAAGCCGGCCAATGTTAAAGAATCCTGATCTTGATATTACGGAACCACACTGAATTGCCATGATCCTGTAGCACCAAATGTCCTTTAGTGAACTTGGCAAACCCCGGCATGTCTTTGAATTTACTGCCCGCAACCAGTTTATTCCACTGATCATCACCCATCGTGGTGCTGACAATGTTTACGCCATTCAGGAAAAGATCAAGTTTTCGGTTAAGGATCCTGATCTCTGCTTTATTCCATTCACCCGGACCTTTTACAGGTTCTGAGCTGGATCGAATCAGATCATATAAGTCACCTGCACGATGCGAAATGATCTTCCCATCGTTATGACCATTATTATCGAGTACCTGCATTTCCGGACCGGTATAATAAGGATGCTTGTACGCCGCGTCTTCTTTTGAGAGGAAGATGATACCGCTGTTTCCTTTCTCAGATATTTTCCATTCTATAGAAAAATGAAAGTTCTCATATTCTGCATCCGATATCAGATCACCGTTGCCTGCAGGCTTACCATCAACCTTGACAGTGGGGTCAAAATACAAGGTTCCGTTCTGCGATTTCCAGGCAGAGCCATCTGTTCGATTCAGATATACATGCCAGCCGTTTTTCGTCTGACCATCATACATCAATTTCCAGCCTTCTTTCTTTTCTGCTTTGCTTAATACATTGGGAGAACCCTCCGCACCGCTCTGGGAAGATTTGGAAGATGAATGGCATGCGGAAAACAGGATAGTGACGCCGAGAACAGCAGTTAATATTCTCATATTATTTCTTCATGGATAAAATGTAAGAAACCATCGCTTCTGCATCACCCTGTGAAACGTTAGGATGTGGCGTCATTGGAATTTCGCCCCATACACCTTTACCACCTGCGATCACTTTGCCCGCAAGCATCTTCACGTTAGCTGGCGTTTTAGGATATTTTTTTGCGACATCAGCATAAGCCGGACCGATCACTTTCACTGCATCCTGATGACAGGTTCTGCAATCAGATGCTTCAATCAATGCTTTACCATCTTTACCTGCAGGTGCCGGTGCAGCGGCAGTTGCCGGAGCTTCAGCAGCAGGAGCCTGAGAGGCAGCTGCAGTATCTGCAGCAGGTGTTGCAGGCGCAGGCGAAGTGGATTCACCACCGATTTGCGAATTCTTGTTCTCTTCATTGTTGCTCACGGGTGTCGATGTTTGATTCGATCCACCACCACAGGCATAACACGCTGTTACCACAGCAAAAACTACTAATAATTTTTTCATTGTCTAAGTTATTTACGCTTCTAAGTTAGTTTAGGAAATTTAAAATTGGTCATTCTGTTTCTCTATATTCCAAGTATTCTCCTGTTCAATTCCTCATTGCTACCCGTTCCGGCAAAATCATCAAAGGCTTTTTCAGTGACCCGAATGATATGATCGCTGATGAAAATCGCCCCTTCCCGTGCACCATCTTCCGGATGCTTCAAAGCACATTCCCATTCCATGACCGCCCAACCTTTGAAATTGTATCCCGTCAGCTTGCTGAAGATGGCTCCAAAATCTACCTGCCCGTCTCCCAACGACCTGAATCTGCCGGCCCTTTCCACCCAACCCTGGTATCCGCCATAAACCCCTTGCTTGCCCGTGGGATTGAATTCTGCATCCTTCACATGGAACATTTTGATCCGCTCATGGTAATGGTCGATGTACGCAACATAGTCGAGGCATTGCAGAACGAAATGGCTCGGATCATATAACAGACAAGCCCTTGGGTGCTGATCCACTTTGTCAAGGAACATCTCATAACTGATACCATCGTGCAGATCTTCGCCAGGATGAATCTCATAGCAGAGATCCACGCCGAATTCATCGAAATGATCCAGAATCGGGCGCCAGCGTTTCGCCAGTTCCGTAAAGCCCGTCTCCACCAACCCTGCGGGCCGTTGTGGCCATGGATATACCGTATGCCATAGCAATGCCCCGCTAAAAGTAGCATGGGCGTTCAAGCCCAGGTTCCTGGAAGCCATAGCTGCATATTTCAACTGCTGGACCGCCCAGGCTGTCCTTTCCGTGGCATTTCCCCTTACTTCAGGCGGAGCGAAGCCATCAAAAAGTTCATTATATGCAGGATGAACGGCAATAAGTTGCCCTTGAAGGTGGGTGCTTAACTCCGTGATCTCCATGCCCGTGTTCTCGACAATACCCCTGATCTCGTCTGCATAGTCCTTACTTTCGGCCGCCAGTTTCAGGTCAATGCACCTCGGATCCCAGCTCGGGATCTGAACCCCGCGGAAGCCAAGAGACTCCGCCCAGAGGCAGATCGATTGTAAATTATTGAACGGGGCCTGGTCACCCATGAATTGCGCCAGAAAAATACCGGGACCTTTTATGGTATTCATGATTTTCTATTTCGTTGATTAATGTGATAAATGTGGGGAATGTGATCAATGTAGTGAATGAATGTGGCTAATGTGATGAATGAATGTGATAATATGGTTACTACTGTTCATTTGTTCCGTGGGTAGTGAGCATTGCAATTTTCTGTTCTACCCCGGTCGATGTGAATGGAACGTAATTTCTATCCGGTCAATCGGGTGAATGAGATGGATGAAATAGAATTGCGGGAGTAAACTCGAAATCCTCCATCCCCCATCCTCCATCCTCCATCCTCTATCCTCTATCCTCCCTCCCCCATCCTCCATCCTCCATCCTCCATCCTCCATCCTAAACAACGTGGTCCGTCCACTTGGCGTCTGATTGACTGCTCGCCACCACGTTGTCAATAAACGCCATCCCGCGAATTCCATCTTCCACCGTAGGGAAGTCCAGCATCTCATCGGTTGGGGTACCGCCATCTAACCGTGCTGCCAGGGTCAGCGAGAAATTGCGGTAAATATTGGCAAATGCTTCCAAATATCCTTCGGGATGTCCGCCCGGGGTTCTGGATACATGGATCGCGTAAGACGATAACCTGTCACCATAATTACCTCCAGCCCGCAGGATCTGCGTTGGCTGATCCAGCCATTTGACCAGCAGGGTATTGGGTTCATGCTGCGCCCATTCGATGCCGCCTTTTTCTCCATAGACCCTGATCTTCAGCGCATTTTCCTCGCCGGCTGCCACCTGGGAAGCCATCAACACACCCGCAGCGCCGTTCTCGAACTTCAACAGCACATTGCCATCGTCATCCAACATCCTGCCTTCTACCATAATATTCAGATCCGCACAGATCTTAGAGATCTTCAGGCCCGTCACGTATTCTGCCAGATGCGCCCCATGGGTTCCAATATCGCCCATGCAACCGCTCTTTCCACTCTTTTTAGGATCAGTTCTCCAGGCCGCTTGCGCATTGCCCTCACGCTCCGAAAGCTTGCTCAGCCAGCCCTGGGGATATTCCACCCAAACCTTTCTGATCTTGCCCAAAGCACCACCCTTGATCATCTGTTTGGCATGCTTCACCAACGGATATCCTGAATAGGTATGGGTCAGACAAAGAATCAAACCGGTTTCTTCCTGCTTTTGCTTCAACTGCCGGGCCTCGTCCAGCGTAAATGCAATGGGCTTCTCGATCACTACGTGGAAACCATTGTCCATAGCCATCATAGCAGGACCGAAATGCGCAAAATTCGGAGTCACGATGGTTACGAAATCCATTCGCTGGTCTGCCGGAAGTGCAGCTTCTTTGGTGATCATCTCTTCGTAAGTCAGGTAGGTCCTGCTTTCCGGAAGAAACAAGGCTTTGCCTGAATCTTTTGCAATCTCCGGATTGATGCTCAGCGCACCGCAGCAGAGCTCAATCATCCCGTCCATAAAAGCAGCGTGACGATGAATGGCACCGATGAAAGCATCCTTGCCTCCACCTACCATTCCCATTCTAAGTTTTCGGTTCATGGAATATATTTTGTTAAGGGCAACTAATTTATGAAAACTAACCGCTCGATATCAAAAAAAAAGAGGAACCCTAGGGTTCCTCTTCAAATCATCTCTATTACTTAATCAGGCAGTGGCCAATTTCCTTCTTGTCATAATAAAATACAAGATGGAAAAAGCTACGATCAAAATCGCCGGGAACAAGAGCATATTGGTCAGCGTGGCCTGCCCTGCAGCCAGATCAGCCGTGTCTCCTGTAAGACCACCTGCTTCAGCTACAGCTTTGTTGCTTTTGATCCATCCGCCGATAACCGGCTGGAAGATCGATGAAGAGAACATGCCGATGGCACCCATGATCGAAAGGCCCAAAGCCCCTGTGTCTGGCAGGTATTGGCCGATAAAGCCCAGCATATTAGGCCAGAAATAACAAATACCGAGTGCATAGAAAACAGCGGCAACATAAAGCATAGCCCCACTCATGGTGCTTAACATATATATGCCCACCAACGCAAATACCGCAGAACCAAGCAATACACCTACGGTATTGAACTTTTGAACCAGCGGTCCTGCGAAATATCTTCCTACCGCCATCAGGCCCGTGACCAATGCAAGGATCAGCATCGGGCTGGCACCTGCTTTAGCCAAAATAGGGCCTACCCACTGCTGGGGACCGAATTCTGAAATGGCAGTCAAGGCCATACATGCAGCCATAAATAAATACAGTGGATTCAACATCGCTTTGAAACTAGCTAATGGTGAACGAGTCTCGGCGCGAGGCTCGGGGAACGCCTGGCCCCAGAATAATAAAGCATAGATAATAGTGGGTATCAGGATCACCCAGATCTGGGCCTGCCAATGGAAGCCTGCATCTGTCATGAACTTGGAAACCAGTGAACCGATCACAATTCCACCGGGGAACCACATGTGAAATTTGTTCAGCTTGCTGTGAAACTCATTACCACTGTAAGAATCCGCGATCATTGGATTACAGGCTGCTTCCGTGCAACCATTGCCGATACCGATAAGCAGCGTCGAAATCAACAATACGCCATAACTGCTGGCGTATATGGTGGTCAGAATACCGATCGCATGGGCTACAAAAGCGATTTGCATAATGAGCTTGGGGCCAATTTTAGAATAAAATAAGCCACCCAGGACCATGGAGATCGGAAAACCGAGGAACCACATTGAATTGATCGTGCCTAACTGAACCGTATCCAGGTTAAGTTCACTCCCCAGCTGGGTAAGTATTCCTGCACGGATACTGAATGAAAAAGCAGTTGTAATAAGAGCAAAGCAACTCGCAAGGAAGAGCCTGTTTGCCTTAATTGTTTGGGTCATTGTGCTGTGTTTTGGATAAATTTGATTTAGCGTCGTGCTAGGCCTAAACTATAAAATGTTTATTGCCTTACCAAAATTTTTAAAGTAATTTGATCTACCATGGCAACATCCAGAAGAAATGTTATTAAAAATCTAATGATGGGCTCCTTAACTGTTGGCGGCATCAACAACCTTGATTGGGGAAAGAATAATAAGGTCAGTTTAAAAGGAAATATCAATCACGCGGTTTGCCGTTGGTGTTACTCCTCCATTCCCCTTGAAGAGTTGTGCGCTGCTGCAAAACAGATAGGCATTACAGCCATCGACCTTGTTGGTCCGAAAGATTGGGCAACGCTGAAAAAATATGGCCTCCACTCTTCCATGTGCAACGGCGCCGAGATCAGCTTGACTGAAGGCTGGAACGACAAAGCCTATCATGAAAAGCTGATTAAGAATTACACCGAGATGATCCCGCTCGTTGCGCAAAACGGATACACGAACCTGATTTGCTTTTCGGGTAATCGCAAAGGAAAGGATGATGAAACCGGACTTGCTAATTGCGCAGAAGGATTGAAAAAGATCATGCCTCTTGCTGAAAAGCACAATGTGCTGGTGATCATGGAACTCCTGAACAGTAAGGTCAACCATAAAGATTATCAGTGCGACAAAACAGCATGGGGTGTAGCATTAGCAAAGCGTGTAGATTCTCCCAATTTCAAATTGTTGTACGATATCTATCACATGCAGATCGATGAGGGTGATGTGATCAGCACCATTAAAGAAAATCATCCCTATATCGCCCATTACCATACAGGCGGCGTGCCGGGCAGAAATGAGATCGATGCAACGCAGGAATTAAATTACCCCGCGATCATGCAGGCGATTTTAAAAACAGGATATAAAGGTTTTGTAGCACAGGAATTCATTCCAACCTGGACGGATAAGATTGCCGCTTTGAAACAAGGTGTAGAGATCTGTGACGTTTAGAGCGTTTCCAGAGCAGAAACAATTTTCACTTATATATACATGTAGTTATGGCTGACAATGTTTATGACGCGATCGTGGTTGGTTCAGGTATCAGCGGTGGCTGGGCAGCAAAGGAACTTACAGAAAAAGGAATGAAGACCCTGATGCTCGAGCGTGGAAGAAATGTAGAGCATATCAAAGATTATGTAAATGCTAGTAAGGCTCCATGGGAATTCCCGCATCGCGGCGGCAGAACCCAGGAGATGATACAAAACTACCCGGTACTAAAACGCGACTACCCACTCAATGAAACCAACCTTGATTTTTGGGCAAATGATAAAGACTGCCCGTACACCGAGGTCAAGCGATTCGACTGGTATCGCGGTTATCAGGTAGGAGGAAGATCCCTCACCTGGGGCAGGCAAAGCTATAGGCTCAGTGAGTTTGATTTTGAAGCCAACGCCAAAGACGGTATCGCCACCGACTGGCCAATACGATATAAAGACATGGCGCCCTGGTACGATCATGTGGAACGACATATCGGCGTGAGCGGAAACCGCGACGGACTCCCGCAGCTACCTGACGGCCAGTTCCTGCCGCCGATGGAAATGAACTGCGTGGAGAAATCAGTAGCTGCCCGCATCAAAGACCATTATAAAGGAGCCAGGCTGATGACCATTGGCCGTACGGCAAACATCACTGTACCACATAAAGGCAGAACTGCCTGTCAATACCGAAACAAATGCTGGCTGGGCTGTCCATTCGGCGCCTATTTCAGTACACAATCGTCCACCCTACCGGCGGCCATGGCCACGGGAAAACTTACGGTTCGCCCTTTCTCTATCGTCACCGAAGTGATCTATGATAAAGACACTAAGAAAGCAAAAGGAGTCAGGATCGTTGATGCTGAAACAAATCAGACCTACGAATATTTCGCTAAGATCGTCTTCCTGAACGCCTCTGCGTTAAATACCACTTGGGTACTGTTCAATTCAGCCAACGATGTATGGCCAGACGGATTGGGCAGCAGCAGCGGCGAACTGGGACATAACCTGATGGACCACCATTTCCGCTGCGGCGCCAATGGTACCGTTGAAGGTTTTGAAGATAAATATTATTATGGCCGACGTGCCAATGGCATCTATGTTCCGCGCTTTAGAAACCTGAACGGGGAAAAGCGGGATTATATCCGCGGCTTTGGATATCAGGGCGGCGGAAGCCGGCAGGGTTGGAGCAGAAATGTTGCAGAGTTGGGCGTTGGTGCTGAATTGAAAGAGGCAGTTTCAGAACCTGGTCAATGGACCATCGGCATGACGGGCTTTGGTGAAACACTTCCTTACCACGATAATAAAGTCACGCTGGACAAAACCAAAAAAGACAAGTGGGGCCTTCCTATTTTGGCCATTGATGCAGAGACAAAAGAGAATGAAAAGAAGATGCGTAAGGATATGATGAATGACGCCGCGGAGATGCTGGAAATTTCGGGAGTGAAAAATGTCAAGACCTTTGACAATGATTATTCACTAGGCATGGGCATTCATGAAATGGGAACGGCACGTATGGGCCGTGATCCAAAAACATCTGTACTAAATGGTAATAACCAGGCCTGGGATTGTAAAAATCTGTTCATCACAGATGGTGCCTGCATGACCTCAGCAGCTTGTCAAAATCCTTCATTAACCTATATGGCCCTCACGGCCCGTGCCGTTGATTTTGCAGTGGCGGAACTTAAGAAAGGAAACATTTGAACACGTTTGACGCTATCGTTGTGGGATCCGGGATATCCGGTGGCTGGGCCGCAAAGGAACTTTGCGAAAAGGGCCTTAAGACTTTAATGCTCGAACGCGGTCAACATGTTGAGCATATCAAAGATTACACTACCGCAAATAAACATCCCTGGGAGTTCCCGCATGCCCTTAACCTGACCGAAGCCGAAAAACTGAAATACCCGGTTCAGACAAGACATTATTCCATCAGGGAAGACAACAAGCATTTTCATGTTGTTGATGTAGAAAACCCCTACTCTGAAAAGCAACG
>JANMHK010000079.1:0-9349 GCA_031375135.1 Sphingobacteriales bacterium
ATCATGACTTCTTTAACCGTGTTCCTGACACTGTTGATCCTGTTCATCTTCGGTGGTGAAGTAACCCGCGGATTCTCTTTCGCGATGCTGATCGGTGTGATCACAGGTACTTACTCATCTATCTTTGTAGCCGCGCCAATCTTGGTTGATCTTGCAAAAGATAAACCACTGGGTGTTGTTGACGGAGATTCTAAAATTGTAGTGAAGAAAAAATCAGAACCTGCGAAAGCATAGTTCCTGGTGTATTATAAAAAAAGACCAGCATGGAAATCCATGCTGGTCTTTTTTTATGCTGTTGTGTTAACATAAAAATCAGGTCTGCCGCTATTGTTACACGGCAAAACTACTTCCGCAACCGCAGGTATTTGATGCATTGGGATTGGTAAAAATGAAACCCCTGGCCTCAAGTCCTGTTCCCCAGTCTATCTCCATACCCATCAGGTATAAGCCATGGGCAGGTTTCATCACACAGGGAATGCCTTCCATGCTGAAATGTTCATCGCCGGGTTCGGCATGGTCAAATGCCAATATATAACTCATCCCAGAACAGCCTCCGCCTTTTACCCCTACCCTCAATACCTGGGAGTGGTCGAACTGCTCATCAGCCATCAGCTTTTTTAATTCGCTGATAGCGTGCCCCGTAAACACTACGGGCGTGTTGATCACGTTATCCATAAAGCAAAATTAAAACAAAAAATCAGGAAGACTTAAACACTTATTTTTGTTTAACAACCCATTCATCTTATTCATATGAACGATAACCTGATCCTATATGGTGGCATTTTTGCCATTGCACTCGTGGCCGGCCTGTATTTTATCTATTGGAAAAAAGAGAAAAAAGAGCAGACAAATCTGTACACGCCCCAAAACCCGCAGGCAGCCAGCAGCATGAATTTGAAATTACAGGCTTACGAGCGCCTGGTATTGTTGACGGAACGAATTGCCCTGCCCTCCCTCGTAACCCGCACACCTCCGGGCGATCTTGACATCCGGCAAATGCAGAGCGTATTGATCGAGCAGATCAAGAATGAATTCGACTATAACCTGAGCCAGCAGATCTATGTTGCTCCGCAGGCCTGGCAAGCCGTCTCGAATCTGAAGGAGCAAAACATCTTCATCATCAACCAGGTTGCGCAAACACTTCCGCCAGATGCTAAAGGGATAGACCTGAGTAAAAGAATCATTGAACTGATCAATGCAGATCCCCAGGTGTCACTACATCCCATTGTTCTGGAAGCTTTGAATTTCGAAGCCAAAAAATTGCTCTAGCATATTATTTTAATATGATCA
This sequence comes from Sphingobacteriales bacterium, assembly GCA_031375135.1. Lineage (GTDB taxonomy): Bacteria > Bacteroidota > Bacteroidia > Chitinophagales > Chitinophagaceae > Pollutibacter. The sequence continues at coordinate 1,291 of JANMHK010000079.1, forward strand.
CATGGAGAAGAAAATAACAGATTCAGGCATTGAAATAAAACCGGTGTATACCGCGGCCGATGCGCCGCCCATGACTGAATTACCAGGACAGTTCCCTTATACACGAGGGGTGCAGGCTGATATGTACCGCGGAAAATTATGGACGATGCGCCAGTATGCGGGCTTCTCCACTGCTGAAGAAAGCAACAAGAGATACCGGTACCTGCTCTCCCAGGGAGTGATGGGCCTGAGTGTTGCATTTGACCTGCCAACTCAAATCGGGTACGACAGTGATCATCATCTGTCGGACGGTGAGGTAGGCAAAGTAGGTGTCGCCATTGATACACTGGACGATATGAGAACGCTGTTCCGGGATATCAAATTGGAGGATGTTTCTACGTCTATGACCATCAACGCCACGGGCTTCATCCTACTCGCTTTTTATGTAGCACTCGCCAAAGAACAAGGCGCCGATCTTAAGAAACTAAACGGCACTATACAGAACGATATCCTGAAAGAATATGCTGCCCGGGGTACTTATATCTATCCTCCCAAACCCTCCATGCGCATTATCACCGATATTTTTGAATGGTGTAGCCACGAAGTGCCAAAATGGAATACCATTTCGATATCTGGTTACCATATCCGCGAAGCCGGAAGTACAGCTGCCCAGGAGATCGCTTTTACCCTGAGTAACGGTAAGGCATACGTGCAAGCTGCACTGCAGAAAGGGCTTGACATCAATGTGTTTGGAAAGAGACTTTCTTTCTTCTTCAACGCCCACAATAATCTTTTCGAAGAAGTCGCTAAATTCAGGGCTGCCCGGCGTATGTGGGCAAGGATCATGACTGATCTGGGTGCTACCGATCCCAAAGCACTCATGCTGAGATTTCATACCCAAACTGGCGGCAGTACGCTAACCGCCCAACAGCCCACCAATAATATCTCACGGGTAACCATTCAGACGATCGCTGCGGTACTAGGCGGAACACAATCTCTTCACACCAATGGATACGACGAGGCATTGAGTCTGCCCACCGAAGAAGCAGCCAAGATCGCGCTGAGAACGCAGCAGGTGGTGGCCTTCGAAAGTGGCATTGCCGATACTGCCGATCCATTGGCCGGATCATTCTTTGTTGAATCGCTGACTAATGAGATGGAAAAGCAGACGCAGTTGATCATGGACCAGATCGAAGCAATGGGCGGCAGCGTTGAAGCCATTGAAAACGGATACATGCAGGAGCAAATAGCGAAAAGCGCTTATGCCTACCAGCGAGCCATAGAATCGGGCGATAAACTGATCGTGGGCGTGAACAAATTCAATGAAAAAGAAGCGGGGGACATCCCGGTTTTCAAAGTAGACGGGAGTATCCAGCAAACCCAGATCGAAAAGCTGAAAACCTTCCGTACAAACAGAAATCCGCTTGTAGTTGAACAATGCCTAAAGAGTATAGAAGCAACGGCGGTAAAAGGTCAGAATCTAATGCCAGTGGTGGTTGATGCGGTTGAGAAACACTGCACCCTTGGTGAGATATCAGATGTGCTCAGGACAGTTTTTGGGGAATATCGCTAGTTGTTTTTTTTCTGCGTATCCATTTTTCAAGTTCCACTGCATGCATGAGTAAGGCGGCCCCACCAACACAGATCAGCAGTTCTGTTATTGAAAGCGGTTTTGTTTTAAACAGCTCGTTGGCCACGGGCCAATAGATCACTATCATCTGCAACAGGAAGGTTAGCAAAACCGCGCCTAACAATGGCAAATTAGAAAATAGGCCTTGCTTGAATAAGTACTCCCGGTCGCTTCGGATTGCCAGCACATGACCCAATTGAGCCAGCGATAATACCGTAAAAACCATGGTCTGCCAGTTTTCACTTTCATGCTTAAGGGCCCAGGCCTGAATACCTAAAGTAATAGCAGCCATGAACAAACCTACCCAGATAATATGAATGGCGATCCCGCCTGCAAACAGGCTTTCGTTCGCGGGCCTCGGTGGTCTGTTCATGATATCCGCTTCCGCTTTTTCACTGGCCAGTGCAAGCCCGGGAAGCCCATCTGTAACCAAGTTGATCCAAAGAATGTGTATTGGTAGCAAAGGCATGGGCAAGCCAATCAGCGGCGCCAAAAAAATAGTCCAGATCTCAGCACCGTTGCAGGTCATGATATACTTCACAAACTTGCGGATATTGTCGTATATCCTCCGGCCCTCCCGCACAGCCTTTACAATGGTTGCGAAGTTATCATCCATCAAGATCATATCTGCTGACTCCTTACTAACATCTGTGCCATTGATACCCATGGCCACCCCAATATCTGCGGCTTTTAGGGAAGGCGCATCATTCACTCCATCACCGGTCATGGAAATAAAATGTCCCCGACTCTGAAGGCCCTTTACAATGTCCAGTTTTTGTTCGGGCGACACGCGCGCATATACTGCAATATGTTCGACCTTCGACTTGAAATCAGCCTCACTCATAGCCTTCAGTTCTTTGCCTGTTATAGCAAGATCGCCTTCTTCAAGTATCCCTATTTCGGCAGCGATTGCTTTGGCGGTAGCAGGATGATCCCCTGTGATCATTACGGGCTTTATACCTGCCTGCCGACACTCACGTATAGCTGCTTTTACTTCTTCACGCGGAGGGTCTATCATACCAACAATGCCTGAGAGCTGAAGTCCGGACTCCACCTGTTCATAAGAAAAATCTTTTGGTAACTCATCTATTGCTTTGTATGAATAGGCCAGCACCCGCATACCTTGGGAAGACCATTCAAGAGCAAGTTTTTCAACCTCTGAAATATCCTGTTTCTGGTCAAGCCGTTCCATGATCACTTCAACTGCACCTTTCGAAATCACCAGATATTTGTCTCCCCAACTGTGTATCGTAGTCATGCATTTCCTGTCGGAATCAAACGGCAATTCTGCTACCCTTCTCAGCTTTGCGGCGAGTTGCAGATGGTCTGCTTCCTGTTCAGCTTTTTCAACCAGCGCCACTTCTGTTGGGTCTCCCATTAAATGCCCGGACTCATCTTTTTTTACATCGTGATTAAGGGCCATACCTGCAAGAAAAGGAGATACCGGCAGGCCGTCATCATGATGTGGCATCTCAAAAGTTTTGACCACCTTCATGCGATTCAGGGTCAGTGTACCGGTTTTATCAGAACAGATATAGGAAATGGATCCAAGTGTTTCCACTGCCGGTAATTTTCGAATGAGTGCGTTATTCAACATCAGTCTTTTTGCCCCTGCCGCAAGGGCAATATTGATGAGTGCAGGCAGGGCTTCTGGAATGGCTGCAACCGCGAGGCTGATTGAAATGAGGAGCATGTTCAACGGCTCTTCACCTCGAAGAAGACCAACCACAAAAAGAAGCACACAGATACCCAGGATAATGTAGGAAAGCTTTCTACCGAACTCGCCCATTCTTTTCTTCAGGGGGGTATCCATCTCGTCTTCCTGCAACAATTTGGCGATGCGTCCTATTTCCGTTTCCATCCCGGTAGCCACCACAAGGCCCAGTCCCCTGCCGGTCACCACCAGCGAACTTTTATATCCCAGGTTAAGCCGATCCCCTAACGGGAGATCCCGCTCCTTGATCGCATCAGTTTGTTTAATAATGGGCACGGATTCCCCGGTAAGCGCGGATTCATTGACCAGCAGATTATGGGCCTCGATCATCCGGAGATCGGCAGGGATCACATTACCCGATTCCAAAGCCACGATATCACCGGGTACCAGATCAGTTGAGGGGACCAGCATGTTTAGACTATTGCGGAGCACGTTTGCCTGAACAGCTGACATTTTTTTCAAGGCCTCCATGGCTCGTTCCGCCTTAAACTCCTGAATGAAGCCGATCAGTGCATTCAATAGCACGATCACGAGAATAATGATGGTATCCGTAATATCGCCGAGGAAACCGGAAATAGCTGCAGCGAGGATGAGCACGAGGATCATAAAGTCGCGAAACTGCGACAAGAAGATCAACCAGGCCGGTTTCTTCTTTTTCTCCTTTAATGCATTGGGGCCGAATTGCTGAAGCCTTCGCGCAGCTTCATCGGGAGCAAGACCGGTATTAACGGAGCCTGCTTTGAGAAGCGCTTCTTCGATGGTTGTATGGTGCCACATAATTCAGCAAGCTCTACCAAGGACTTATCAAACAGGCATCTTATCAGGCATACATCTCGGCACGCATAAATTTCACCCGCTCATCTTCGAGATACTCATCGAAAGTGAGTAGCCTGTCGATGATTCCCTTAGGAGTTAGTTCAATAATTCGGTTAGCCGTAGTATGCATGAATGTGTGATCATGAGATGTGAGCAAAACAATCCCTTTATAATCTATACACTGTTCGTTAAAACTTTGAATGCTTTCCAGATCGAGGTGATTGGTAGGCTGGTCGAGGATGATACAATTAGGATTTTGCAACATCATCCGGCTGATCATACACCTCACTTTCTCACCACCGCTCAATACATTGGTCTTCTTGGAAATATCATCACCGCTGAACAACATCTTACCCAGGAAGCCTCTAATGAACGGCTCGTCAGCGTCCGTGACATGTGGCGGCACAAACTGCCTTAACCAATCCAGTAAACTCAGACCCTCTGTAAAAAAATCGTTGTGTTCCACTGGCAGATAGGCTTTACCTACCGTAGTGCCCCATTCAAATTTCCCTTGATCGGCGTCCAGATTGCCCGTAATGATATCGAAGAAATAAGTAACAGCCAGTGGATCCTTGCTGATGAAGGCGATCTTATCCCCTTTGTTCACGGTGAAATGGATCTTGTCGAACAGCTTTCTTCCGTCCACCGATTTGCTCAGGTTCTCGACGTTCAATATCTGGTTACCCACTTCCCGTAACGGCTGGAAGATGATGCCCGGGTATTTACGATTCGATGGCTGTATCTCTTCAATGGTTAATTTTTCGAGGGCTTTCTTTCTGGCGGTAGCTTGCTTCGACTTGGAGGCATTGGCACTGAAACGGGCGATGAAGTCGATCAGGGCCTGACGCTTGTCTTCCGTCTTCTTATTCTTATCACTAAGTTGCCTGGACATCAATTGGGAAGACTCGTACCAGAATGTATAGTTACCTGTAAATACTTTGATCTTTGATCGGTCTACGTCTGCCACATGGGTACAAACAGAATCCAAAAAGTGACGGTCATGGCTCACGACAAGTACGATGTTCTCATAATCCGCCAGGAAGTTTTCCAACCAGGAAATGGTTTCAATATCAAGACCGTTGGTAGGCTCATCGAGCAGCAGGATGTCCGGATTGCCGAAAAGCGCATTGGCCAATAACACCCTCACTTTTAAATTTGAAGGGATGTCCTTCATCAATGACTGGTGGTATTGTTCTTTCACACCCAGATCGCTGAGCAGTGCAGCAGCATCGCTTTCTGCGGTGTAACCGCCCATTTCGCCAAACTCATGTTCCAGTTCGCCTGCGCGGATACCGTCTTCTTCCGAAAAATCCGACAAAGAATAAATGTGCTCGCGCTCCTGCATCACTTTCCACATCATACTGTGGCCCATCATAACCGTATTCAATACAAGAACCTCATCGAATTCGAATTGATTCTGCTTCAGGAAAGCGAGACGTTCGCCGGCCGGAATTTCCACACTTCCTTTATTGGGCTCAATTTCGCCGCTTAATATCTTAAGAAAAGTACTTTTTCCTGCTCCGTTGGCACCAATGACGCCATAGCAGTTTCCTTTCTGGAAATTAATATTTACTTCTTCGAATAATACCCGCTTGCCATAGGCCAGGGTTACGTTTTTAACACCGATCATGCTTCTGTTTGAAGGCGCAAAGTTACAAAAAAAAGGCAGTTAAATGACTTCAAATCTAAGAGTCAGATGGCGGGAGATATACCCAATAGGGATGCCATGATCACGAAGCGGGGAACATCAATGGTAATGGCGGCTGGTTTTCTTTGAAGGCGTTGGCTCGATGACGAGGAACTCAGGCGGTTCGGGGCATTGGGCTAATACCTCCCGGTATTTCTCCTTTAACGAGCGTTTAAAATTCCCCAGATAGCCAGGAATAGGGATGTTTTCCTTGTCGAGGGGAACTGCCTCTAACAGGTCATTTCCTAAAAACATCATTAGATTCATAAGATTGGATTTACAGGTTAAAGCAACAGCATTTTAAGGTCTCTGTCAATACCAGAATTACCCCTTTTTCCAGACCGTATTTTTACTGCCTGTCCCGCTAATCCACTATGACCAGGTAGTCTTTATCCAACTAAGGGCGGCGCTCGCCGAAAATAAGGCTGCCCACCCTGATCATATTTGAGCCTTCTTCGATGGCCAGGGGATAGTCACTGCTCATCCCCGTCGAGATGATGGAGAACTGTTCGTCGTGATAGAAATACTTTTCATGCATGGTTTCGAATATGGTTTTCACCGTTCGGAATTCTTCTCGGAGCAGATCCTGGTCGTTTGAAAAACTTGCCATGGCCATGACGCCATTGATACTTACAAATTCCAGTTCATCCGTTTCTAACGCGCGATGCAACAGGTCATCGATCTCCTGCAGATTGAGCCCAAATTTAGTTTCCTCTTTGGCTACGTGCAGTTGCAGGAGGCACTTGATCTGCCTATTGTTTCGGGCTCCTTGTTTATTGATCTCCTGGAGCAGTTTAAAACTTTCAACCCCGTGTATCATGTAAACAAAAGGCGCGATGTATTTTACTTTATTTGTTTGAAGATGACCGATAAAATGCCAACGGATATCAGCAGGCAGCAAGGGTTGCTTTTCAACAAGTTCCTGAACATAATTTTCTCCGAAATCGCGTTGACCTGCATCATATAAGGCCTGGATATCAGCAACAGGTTTTGTTTTAGACACAGCAATGAGCACGGTATGTGTCTGCCGCGCTTCTTCAGCTATTTTCTTATAAGTCTCTACTGAAACGGCCATGTTATTTTAAAATTTGACGGCCGATGACAATGCGTTGTACTTCGCTGGTACCTTCATAGATCTGGGTGATCTTGGCGTCACGCATTAATCGTTCTACATGATATTCTTTTACATATCCATATCCGCCATGGACCTGTACAGCTTCTGTTGCGATCCACATGGCGGCTTCTGACGCATAGACTTTTGCCATGGAAGAAGAAAGGGTATAATCAATGCCATTATCTTTTTCCCAGGCGGATTTTAAACAAAGCAATCTTGCTGCCTCTACCTTGGTAGCCATATCTGCAAGTTTGAATTGAATGGCCTGATGTTGCATGATCTCCTTGCCAAATGCCTTCCTTTGTTTTGAATATTCCAGCGCCAGTTCATAGGCACCACTGGCAATGCCAAGAGCTTGGGCAGCAATGCCAATCCGGCCACCAGCGAGGGTTTTCATGGCAAAGGTGAAACCAAAGCCGATCTCCCCCAATATGTTTTCTTTCGGAACTTTTACGTCGTTAAACAAGATACTATGGGTATCACTGGCCCGGATGCCCATCTTGTTTTCTTTTGCCCCCACCGAAACGCCCGGCCAATTTTTTTCAACAATAAAAGTGGTGATGCCCTTGCTGCCCTTCGAAGGATCTGTTTGAGCCATAACAAGATAAACAGATGCCGAATTTCCGTTGGTGATCCAATTTTTGGTTCCATTCAACAGGAAATAGTCACCCATATCCTCTGCGATAGTACGCTGTGAGGTAGCGTCTGATCCGGCCTCGGGTTCGCTTAATAAAAATGCACCGATATAAAGTTCTCCATCTTTCCTGCCCTGGGCGATGGGAACCAGGTATTTTTGTTTTTGGGCTTCGTTTCCATACGCTTCAAGTCCCCAGCAAACCAGGCTGTTATTGACGCTCATGCACACACTAACGCTTGCATCCACTTTGCTGATCTCCTCCATAGCCAATACATAACTAACCGTATCCATACCTGCACCACCGTAAGCTGGGTCCACCATCAGTCCCATAAAACCAAGCTCTGCAAGTTGCATGACCTGTTCGCGGGGAAATTTTTGGAGTTCGTCGCGCTCGATCACGCCTGGAAGGCATTGTTGGCGGGCAAAATCGCGGGCAGCCTGAACGATCATCTTGTGTTCTTCCGTGAGTTGAAAATGCATGG
>JANMHK010000228.1:0-11345 GCA_031375135.1 Sphingobacteriales bacterium
CTCCTTCAAAAGCACATGAAATTCTTCCCCAGACACCTGAACGAGTCAAGAAGGAAACACTCTCCAAACCAGAGACTGCAAAGAGCAGAAAATCACGCTTGGGTAGCGGAGGAGTGAACAAAAAGAGCAGGATCCCAATTAGCCGGAAAAAGTCGTATAAAACCGACGCCACTTTGCGAGAAATAGCAAAAAGTATGCATCATTTGAAATAGAACCTGCGTCAAAAAGAATGATCATTATTTTATAATCGCGTTCACTTCTGCATCACCGTCAAGATGAGACATTTGCCTTAACACCCAGCGCGATCTGATGGATACATAACGCGACACGGGCTTTACCGTATAAAGTTTAGGGTTAGGAAGTGAGGCTGCGATCAGGGCTGCTTCATTGCGCGTAAGATTCTTTGCAGGTTTATTAAAATAGTTTTGCGCTGCTGCTTCGATCCCAAAAATTCCCTTGCCCATTTCCGCTACATTCAAATACATTTCAAGAATTCGTTTCTTGCTCCACAGGAGCTCTATCATGAAGGTGAAATAAACCTCAAGGCCTTTCCTGATCCAGCTCCTGCCCTGCCAGAGAAAAACATTTTTTGCAACTTGCTGGCTAATTGTTGAAGCACCCCGCACGCGACCAGGTTTTCTTTCATTGTAGGCCATCGCCTTTTTTATGCTCTTGAAATCAAAGCCCTCGTGATCAGGAAATACCTGGTCTTCCGAAGCCATCACGGCGATCTTTGCATAAGGAGACATATTCTTCGCGCTGACATAATCCCTTTTTAATCCATAGCCCTGTAAAACACTGCCTAACTGCGTAAGTGTAATGGGGGGATTCACCCAGATCAGGAGAATGATATAAACAAATTGCGAAATGAAAAGGAACAATAAAACTTTCCTGATTATTCTGAACATCTTTATAAACTCATTTAACTTTGGTAGGCGGCGTTGAGGTATTGATGTATTTAAGATGATATTTCCTGCCTATGGTATACCTCATTTTTCTCAATTTATGCATCACGAAGCCCGTTGCTGCAATTCCTGCAGAGATGGCCACAGTGCTCCAGATGATCGGTTCTTTTTTATAAGCCGCATTGATCAGATGCAATAGTGTATAGGCAGATCCGCCAACCATGAATAACGTACCATTCCTCAAGAGTTCAAACCCGGCTTTATTTTTACGGATCCAGGCGATCTCGTTATAATGATATTTCAAAAAATAGATCGAGATCGTGTCCTGAACCTGTGTTCCCCATATCGTATAGGCCTGCCTAATGTCGTATTGCTGAATATACAAGGTGTCATTGGCGATCTTTCTTACAATACCCGTTATTTCTCTCCCGGTATTGGACCCAAAGTCAATAGGTTTCCCGGGGAAATAGGATCTCAAGGTTCTGTTCTGGTTGTTTCGAAGTACCAACATATCAAAAGATCCTGTTTGCCCAAACAGGATAGCCGAAAAGAATGACATAGATATCACCAGTACCGCCTTCTTCATGATCAACCTACTTTATCGCGCAAAAAAATAGCGCTATACATCAATACTGCTCCGAAGATAAACAGTATTGTTCCTGAAACCTTATTGATCAATAAAATATGGCGGGGAGTAAGGCTGTTCCTGATCTTTCCTGCGCCGAGTACTTTGAAAACATCAGCCAGCATGTTCAGGGCCAGACAAACAGAAAATATGACCATCCGCTCCCAGAAACTATGGGTAGTGGCAAATGCCGTTGCGTTGATCAGCCAGAATATAAGTACACTGGGATTAAGCGTATTGATAAGAAATCCCGAAAGGGCGATCTTGGAAAAATCAGTTTTAGTAAAGCTTTTTAAAAGCTTTGTCTCTCCGGCCTGCAGATTTACTTTCTTGAAGAAAATATAATAGATGCCCATTCCCCCAAGGAAACTGCTTCCTACATAAGCGATAACGCTCTTAAATTCGAGCAGTTCTCTCACCAGCTCAGAAAAAAAGTTACTGAGGAGTACCAATATGATATCGCTTAGCCAGACGCCGGCGACAAAACTGAACCCGCCTTTGTACCCGTTATTGATGCTTTGCTTAATGATGGTGAAGATGACCGGGCCAACCGACAAGGCGAGGATCAATCCGAGGCCAACTCCCTTGATGATCGCTTCCGTCATCAGGATCAGGCTATAGGTTGTTTAGTCCCTGTGAATGTCTGCCACTCCTGGAGGAGGTTGCCCTTCAGTACCCTTGGGAATTTATGTTGCCCACCTACCTTTCCCTTGGAAGCCATGAAGTCCATAAATGTTTTTTCGGGGAACACATCTACGATGATCTCTTTCAATGCACTTCTTCTTTCCACTGCATAATCATCATTCAATTCCATCAGCCGCTGGTCGAGTTTTGTTTTCAACTCCTCTGTGTTGACCGGATTATCACAGGCCATATACCAGTGATGGGCGAAAAAGCTTCCATATGGAACGCCCGCAACAGTGAATTCAGGAATGTGAATATTCATTTCCTCGCTCGCAAGCTGCAGGGCCTTGTTCATATTATCAACGCTGAGGTGTTCGCCCACAAGGCTTAAGAAATGTTTGGTTCTACCCGTGATCACGATCTCAGATCTTTCCAGATTCACAAAACGAATGGTGTCACCGATCAGGTATCGCCATGCCCCTGCAGATGTGCTCAGTAAAATGGCATAGTCCTTATTTGCTTCCACTTCATGGATCAGCAATGCGTTTGGATTTTTGACGAGGTTGCCATCGGCATCAAAATTCATATCATCAAAAGGCACAAACTCGAAGAAGATATGTTCGTTGATGATCAGCTTCATTCCATCCGCATGCTGCCTGTCCTGGTAGGCGATATAGCCCTCTGAAGCAAGATAAGTTTCAATATAGATCAGTGGATGCGCCAGTAATTTTTCAAACCCTTTTTTGTATGGCTCGAAAGCCACTCCACCGTGTGCAAAAATCTGGAGGTTTGGCCAGATGTCGTGGATATTATTCAGTTTGTACCGCTCAATGATCATCTCCATGCACATCTGTATCCAGGCAGGAACGCCTGTGAGAAAACCAATATCCCAGTTCGGTGCTTCGCGTACGATCTGCTCCAACTTGCTGTTCCAATCCGTTGTTTTCGCGATTTTCTTTCCGGGCTTGTAAAAAGGAGAGAACCAGAAGGGTGCTTTTTTCGCAGTGATCCCGCTTAGATCGCCGGCATAATAGCCGGGTCCTTTTTGGAGGTCCGTGCTGCCGCCCAACATCAGGAAACCACGACCAACTTTATTCCATGGCACTTCAAAACTTCGCAAGCTGAGCAACTGCTTGATCATAGCGATCCGATTGCCGCGCATCAGGTCGCTGGTGATCGGAATATATTTACTGGCTGATTCTGAAGTTCCTGAACTGAGAGCAAAATATTTGATCTTGCCCGGCCAACAAACATCAGGCACACCATCCAGTGTTTTATGCCACCATTCTTTATGTATGGTTGTATAATCGTAAGTAGGAACCAGCTCCTGAAATTTTCGGGCGGGATGACGATTTAACAGGATATCGTCAAATCTAAACCGCTGACCGAATTCTGTATGACTCGCCTTTTTCAGGAGTTTTTTGAGAACCCTGAGTTGCTGGCGCTTGGGAGAATTCTGGGGAAGCTTCAGCGCTCTGGCAATCGATGACGGCAAGTTGAACTCAATGAGCGACATTATATGCAAGATAGGTTATTCAAGAAAAATATATATGCCATTTATCACGTTCCCAGCCACCTATATCCTTTCGATATGAGGTGGAGATCGCGATAAACATTATAGTTTTTAGCATACAATTCATCCAGTACCGCAAGCCCTTCTTCTGTGGGTTTTTTATCCTGAACGGGCAATGCGTTTGTGCCGATGACCCCATTGCGAATCAAGGGAAGGCTGTCCATGCCGTGGCCGCTATAGCCCACCCAGGTTTTTCTCCCAGTTAACACGGCCCATGCATTTGTAAAAACACCGGTTGGATTTTTTAAAAAGAAGAAATGAAAAGGAAACAGGAGGATCATTACCAGCACTGCAATCACATCAAATAAGCGTTTAAATCGTTTTGCATGGGGAGAACCTATCCCATATGCCTGCTCTGCAGACAGGGTTTTCCCAGCCAATTTTCTTGAATCACTTCCAACGATGGCCCCTGAACCCGTTGCGTGGATCCGCATTCTCACATCGTTCCTCATACGGGCAGACTGGCCAATGATCTCTTTAAAACTCAACGCGCCCTGGCAGAAAATGATCTCGCGAAGCGGAACTTCCCGCAAAAAACTATCCATCTTGCCCAGCGTGGTTAAATAGGGATGACCGTCGGCGCTCAACGCTACCCGGCCCAAGACCCTTTCTTCTTTTTCTGCTACCTGCATCAGTTGGCTGGCTTCAACAAACTCGGCCTGGGTTCCGGCTATCACCGTACCCAGTTTTTCCTCATCTTCCTCTTCTATCCAGCCCCATCGGCGAAGCAAGATCCGGTTCAAACTCAGTAAGATGAACGAAAAAAAAGAGCCCAGGAGCAGGATCCCCCTTGAAAAACGATAGCTCTCCGGCAGCAGGGAATAGAGCGCTAACACGATCATGACCGAAAAAAGGGTCGCATGGATAACCCGACCCTTTTTCTGTTGCCGATCGTACAAGCCGGCATAGTAAGACACAGCAATAAAGACCAGCGTGAACGCCGGAAATGCAAAAAGCAGCAACTGGGGTTTGTAAATGGTCTCCGGCTTTACAAAACGGTTCCAGAGCCAGGTGGCTGAAATCACCGATACCATCGTATTAACGGCATCGATCAATGGCAAACCGTTATTCCTGATCATTCCCGCAAAAACAGAAAGCGCCGCCCTTATCCAAATGGCGATCTGCAAAAGAATTCGGTATAATTTTGCCGTTATGCCTGTATAATGTTTTTGAAAGAAGATGATCATCGCCAGGTAAAATATCCTGACATAGTTCAGGGTTCCTTTCTTAGTGCTTTCGCCTTTGAAATGGATGATGGAGGTTTCGGCGCAATAGTAATTGTGGTAGCCTAGCTTCTGGATCCTGTAACTCAGATCAATATCTTCCCCATACATAAAAAAGCTTTCGTCGAACCCCCCTGTTTTTGCCAGCACTTCTTTCCTGGTCATGAAAAATGCTCCCGACAGCACGTCCACTTCATGGTTTTGAAGCGGATCAAGATGGCCTAAATGATATTTTGAAAAGACGGGGGAAGTTGGAAACAAGGCCGATAAGCCGCTGAGCTTGAAAAAGGAAGCACCAAGGGTGGGATAGGCTCTCTTACTTTCTTTCAGGAATTCTCCACTTCCGTCTACCATATGCACACCTACCGCTCCGGCCTTGGGTTGTTTTTCCAAAAAACGAAGGCAGGTGGTTAAACTGTCTTCCCCCACGATGGTGTCGGGATTGAGAAACAGGATATAGTCGCCTTTTGAAACGGCCAGTGCTTCATTGTTCGCCTTGGCAAAGCCCAGGTTTTCCTTGTTCCATATGAATCTGACGGATGGGAATTTCCCTTTCAGATACTCCCTGCTTCCATCGTGCGACGCGTTGTCAACCACGATCACCTCACCTTCAACGCGCTCCATAGCCGCCAGTACCGAGAACAGGCACTGTTCCAGGAAATACTTGACGTTGTAGTTGACAATGATCACAGAAAGCAAAGCAGTCGTTTTTTCAAAAATAAACCATCGCGGGCTGCGCACTGCTTTCTGCACAACAAAAATTACCTTTGCCTCATGTTACAATCTGTTCTGGTGCGCGCAGCAAGGGAAAGCGGCAAGCTGATGAAGGAGTTTTCTTCTCGTGAATTCACCATCAGCAATAAAGAAGGCGTGAACAACCTGGTCACCGAAGTGGACCACGCTTCAGAGAAATTGATCATCGGTATTATCCGTGAATCATTTCCTGACCATTATATACTTACTGAAGAATCAGGCGATCTGCCGAAGGACTCCAACGTGAAATGGATCATAGATCCCATTGACGGCACCGTGAACTACGCCAATGGTATTCCGCTTTGTTGTGTAAGCATCGGCGTAGAAAAAGATGGCGAAATGATCCTCGGTGCAGTGTATAATCCTTTCATGGAAGAATTTTTCTTCGCAGAAAAAGGAAAAGGCGCCACCTTGAACCACAAGCCCATATCTGTGAGCAAGAAATCCAATGTAGGCGAATCACTACTGGTAACAGGCTTCCCCTATACTTATATAGATGAAGAAAACGGACCGCTCGAGGTATTTGGCCGATTCATTAAGGCCGGGGTTCCGGTGAGACGATTAGGTTCAGCTGCCATTGATCTTTGCTGGGTAGCCTGTGGCCGCTTCGACGGATTTTTTGAACACCACCTGAACGCATGGGACAGTGCCGCCGGTTACCTGATCGTTGAAGAGGCCGGGGGTAAAGTAACCGATTTCAATGGCGGACCTTTCTCGCCTTACGATTATAAGATCCTCGCCACCAACGGCAGCATCCACGATGAACTGATCCAGTGGATCAAAAACAGCAAATAAAATATGGAACAAAGGACAGAGATATCTACCTATGGGGAATTTGGCCTCATTAAACACCTGACCAAAAATATTGATCTGCAAAACGCATCAACCATCCTGGGTGTTGGCGACGACGCAGCCGTTATCGATCATTTTGGCAAACAAACCGTGATCACAACGGATCTTCTTATTGAAGGTGTGCATTTCGACCTGATGTATACGCCCTTGAAACATCTGGGTTACAAATCAGTAGTCGTTAACCTGAGCGATATCTACGCCATGAACGCCACACCTACACATATTACCCTCAGCTTAGGCGTAAGCAGCAGGTTCAGTGTTGAAGGACTGGAAGAATTCTACGACGGTGTTTATACTGCTTGTGAAGAATACGGTGTTGACCTGATCGGAGGTGATACTGCTTCGTCACAGAAAGGTTTTATCATTTCCGTTACTGCTGTTGGGGAAATTGCAGCAGATAAAATCGTGAAAAGATCGGGTGCAAAAACGGGCGACCTGATTTGTTGTTCCGGCGACCTCGGTGCTTCTTATATCGGTCTGCTGTTTCTGGAAAGGGAGAAAAAGATCTTCCTGGAAAATCCACAGATCCAGCCCGACCTTGAAGGAGAAGATTATGTGATTCGTCGTTTGTTGAAACCCGAAGCGCGCAAAGACATCATCGAATTTTTCGAGCAACAGAATATCTTACCAACATCGATGATGGACATCAGCGATGGCCTGAGCTCGGAGATACTACATATCTGTGAACAAAGCGGAATTGGAGCGGTACTCTATGAAGAGAAACTTCCCATCAGCGAACATATGCGGATGGCTGCCTATAAATTCGAGATCGATCCAACGGCTTGCGCACTAAGTGGTGGCGAAGACTACGAACTCTTGTTCACTATTCGCCAGGAAGACCACGAGAAAGTGTTGTTGAATGAACAGATCACCGTGATCGGATACATCACAGACGCCATAGAAAGTGCGATCATCATTACGAAAGGCGGAAACAAACATGCGATCACGGCTCAAGGTTGGAACGCATTCAAATAGTAAGGAAATTGAGTTGTATGAGAAAACCAGGGCTGATTGTTTGTCGCACCCCGAGGAGCGTCTTGGCTTTCTTCCTGGTTTCTGTCATGCTCTTTTTTGTAGCCTGTTCAAACAAATTACTGCCCGTTGAAAAAGAACACAAACAGTTTGTTCCGTTAAAGAAATATGCTCCTGAGGTTTTGCAGCAGGATTTTGATCTGATGCGGACCATTATGGAAAAATTTCATCCCTCCCTATATTGGTATACGCCGAAAGACAGTATAGACAGAATCTTCGACTTTTATAGGGCCGCTATCAAAGACTCCATGACCGAACAACAATTTGGTTTCGGGATCATCGCTCCCGTTACCACCAGCGTTCGTTGTGGTCACACTTCGTTCAATTACTCAAAAAAATACAACAAGGCTATGCGCGGCATTCGCCTGCCTTCGTTCCCGTTGCTTATGAAAGTTTGGGGCGATTCCATGGTTGTCACGGTAAACCTGAATAAAAAAGATTCCCTGATCAAAAGGGGAACGATCGTAAACAGTATCGATGGTTTGCGTGCCGGTGAACTCACTAATATCATGTTCAAGTATCTGCCCACTGATGGTTATGCTGAAAACATAAACTACATCCGTTTGTCAAATTCTTTCCCTGCCTACCACCGAAATATCTTCGGGCTGAAGAAATCATACATCGTCAATATTACGGATAGTACAGGGCAACAACGGGTATTAGAGCTGCCCTTATTTGACCCGCGCGGAGATACGCTTCAAAGGGTCAAGCCCGACAAAACCAAACCCCGAACAAAACCTAAAAAACTGACGAAGAAGGAAAGGTTGCAAGATGTTCGTTCACTGAAGATCGATTCACTCAGCCAGTCGGCAGTCATGAGTCTAAACTCATTTGACGGAGGCAACAGGCTTCCAAAATTCTTCCGGTCCTCTTTCAGAACCTTAAGGAAAGAGGGCGTTGAAAACCTGATCATAGACATCAGAAGCAACGGAGGTGGTAAAGTGGATCACTTCACCCGCCTTTCCCGATATCTTCGAAGCACGCCATTCAGGGTCGCGGACTCGGCTTATGCGGTGAGAAAAAATTTCGGCGGCTACGGTAAATATTTCCAATCCTCCCTGGTCAATTCACTGGCCCTGGGCTTGTTCACCTCCCGAAAACACGACTCCCTCTACCATTTCAATTACTGGGAAAAGCACACCTATAAACCCAGAAAGAACAACTTCTTTTCCGGAAATGTCTTTGTCCTTATCAGCGGACCCACTTTCTCCGCATCTACGCTGTTTGCACAAACGATGAAAGGACAAAAAAACATCGTATTCATAGGAGAAGAAACCAGCGGCGGCAGTCACGGAAATAATGGTCTGATGATCCCGAACATCACCTTACCCAATACCGGGGTGCGTGTAAGAATGCCTTTATTCAGATTGATACAATACAATCACCCACCAAAAAACGGAAGGGGTATTGAACCTGATATTTATGTGCCGCCCACCGCAGCTGCAGTGTTAAACTTTACAGATTTGAAAATGCAGAAAGCCATGGAGTTGATTAGGTCGAAACAACTGGCCCATGGAGCGTTGAGACCGTGAGGCTTTGACAAATAAAGAAACCCGCGGTTCATCAAACCATCAAAAAACTGAACCCAACAAGGAAACTTGCTACGGCCGCCTGTGGCATGCTGAGCCTTGTTCCTCAAACAATCAGAAAACTATCTCCATCTTTTAAGAACGGAAACTTAGTTCGGATCT
The DNA here is from genome assembly GCA_031375135.1 of Sphingobacteriales bacterium. Taxonomy (GTDB): domain Bacteria; phylum Bacteroidota; class Bacteroidia; order Chitinophagales; family Chitinophagaceae; genus Pollutibacter. The sequence continues at coordinate 9,279 of JANMHK010000228.1, forward strand.
GCTCCAGATTTTCTTTCTCTAACGTTATTGTATAAACGAATTCCTCGGTGCCGGTATGGAGAACTTCACCAAGCGGATCGATAATCATGCTTTCTCCGATATAATTGATCCCATTCCCATCTTCGCCCACCCTGTTTACACCAACTACATAACTCTGATTCTCGATGGCCCTCGCCTGCAGCAATGTTTTCCATGCGTGGGCCCTCCGTTCAGGCCAGTTCGCGACATAAATCAGCAGATCATACTCAGGTTCCCCCGGCGCCTGGGGAACAAATTGAGGACCACCAAAATCCTCTTCATCTATCTCTACCGTTGGGGCATTTTGTTGCCTGGCCCAAACAGGGAAACGCAGATCGTAACATACCTGCAAATTTACCTTCCAGCCCTTTACAGATGCGATCAGTCTTTTATTTCCTGAAGCATAGTGTTCATGCTCCCCGGCGAAACCAAAAAGATGGCGCTTGTCGTAATACCCGTATTGCCCATTCGGCAGCATCCAGATAAGCCGATTATAGTAGCTGCCATCCTCTTCGATGATCACACTTCCCGTAATGATGATCTTTTTAGAAGCAGCCAGTCTTTTCATCCAGGACACGGTTTCACCGGCCATTGTTTCACCGAGTTGCTTGGGATTCATACTGAACCCGGTGCTGAACATTTCGGGTAATACTACAAGCTCGGTTACGCCCAGGCTATTAATTTTTTCTTCCAGCCTGCGCAGGTTGGTGGCCTTATCTTCCCAGGCCAGGTCCGTTTGTATCAGGCTGATGGTTAATGACGACATAGATCCTTTATGTGATATGGATACAAAACTAGAGCATTACTGAATGGTCAGATCAACTTTATTTCCTTTAATTCTTTCTGGAGGAGTTGTGGCTCGAAGCCTTTTTGCATCATATAGTTCATGATCTTTTGATGTCGTGCAAATGAGTTAAGCTTCTCGCCAACCAGCGATTCCGATTTTTTCCTGATCAACACCCGAATCGTTTCCAGATAATCATCTTCCTCAATTTCCTTCAGTGCCCTGGTAATACAATAGGCGCTGACGCCTTTTTGCCTGAGCTCATAGTTGATCTTAATGCGACCCCATTGCTTGCTGCGGAAATGCCCGCCGGCAAATGCCATGGCAAATCTTTCTTCGTTCAAATAGTCTTCTTCGATCAGCGTTGAAATAATCTCCTCTACATCCTGTTTGTACATCCCCAGACTGTAGATTTTCTCCTTTGCCTCTTTATGACAACGCTCCTGGTAACCACAGTACTGGCGTAGTTTTTGGAGGGCTTGCTCCTTGCTTAATTTACTCATTGGCTAATTGGCTAATTGGCTGATTTTTGGATTGATTATGGGCTATCGGGTCGGTCGGATGGGTTCAAGAATTGCGTATAAAGAATTAGCCAATTAGCTAATCAGCAAATCAGCCAATTGAAACTATTCCTCCAGTCTTTGCAGGCACCCGAATTCCTTCTTCAGAAAATCATCGTATTCATCAGCTTTTTTGAAAAGATGGCCGAAGGTGGCGGTTCCGTTTTGTTTATTCAGATCGTGGTCATAAGTAAGGCTGGACAAGATAATATTCTGTTGAAAACAACTGAGCACGAGGCCATTGATCCGATGATTTTCGTGAAGCAGGTATTGATAGAGTGGCCGGATCATGGCAACATCAGCAGGAAGCTGGCAGAGAAACGCATCTGCTGCAATAAAGTAACTATCCGTGTTGTAACTGATCTTGATTTTTGCAGAGCCCTCGTTGACCTCCCAGTTATTGATCCCGTTTCGCGCAAGCTTGATGTCCCTGCCCAATTGCCCGAGAATATCTTCTATGATCCTCGGTATACCAATGGTTTCCGCTTCCTTCTCAGGTATTAGTGGCAGGGTTACTTCAGTGCCGCAGCTGGGGCAATATCGATTCGAATCAATATTATTTGCAAGTACCAGGAAATCGCAGGAAGGACACCTGGAAGCTGATTTTCCTCGATGTGGCTGATAAAGAGTAAGTGCGACCATCAAATAATTCACGGGCAATGCAAAACCCAGATTATCGCCGCCCCGGATGATGAATGAGTTCAC
>JANMHK010000237.1:0-3699 GCA_031375135.1 Sphingobacteriales bacterium
CTACCTGCAACGCATACGCGCTTACGCCATCGATATGGAAACTGCCACTATATTTTCCGTAGGATTTTACAATCGAATCCCAACAGGTGCACTACTGCTCATCAGCGATTCACCTATGGTTCCGGAAGGCGTAAAAACAGAAGAAAGTGACAAAAAAGTAACCGCTGATTTCGTGGAACGTCACCTTCGAATTGGCATTGATTCCCTCAAACAGCTCATCAACAATGGCCTCACAGTGAAACACCTGCGGTTTTGAAAACAGATGCCCTTTTATCTGTCCGCCAACTGAGCATTCGGTTCAAAACGGAGGAAGGCATTTTCCCCGCGATCGACCAGATCAGCTTTGACCTTCAAAGAGGCGAAACCACTGCGATCGTTGGAGAATCCGGATCGGGCAAATCTGTAACTGCTTTATCCATCTTAAAACTTCTTTCGCCCACGGCTGTCTATCATTCAGGGAATATCGTATTCAATGAAGGGAAGGGCGATGTCGTGGATATCTTATCGGTCGGCGAAACTGAGATCCGGAAACTGCGCGGTAACAGGATCTCGATGATCTTCCAGGAGCCCATGACATCCCTGAATCCGCTGATGAAATGCGGACAACAGGTGATGGAAACGCTGAAATTACACTACGGTTATAGTAATCCGGAAGCCCGGCAAAAGACAATCGAACTTTTTTCCTTGGTTGAATTACCCAGCCCAGAAAGCATGCTGCAGCGGTATCCCCACCAACTCAGCGGAGGACAAAAACAAAGGGTGATGATTGCCATGGCCATCAGTTGTGAACCCGCGCTTTTAATTGCTGATGAACCCACCACGGCGTTGGACGTTACGGTGCAGAAAAATATCCTAAAGTTGCTGCGGGCATTGCAAGAAAAGCTGAATATGGCGGTCATTTTCATTACCCACGACCTGGGACTGGTGTCTGAAATAGCTGACCAGGTACTGGTGATGTATAAAGGCAAGGTAGTTGAACAAGGCCCCGCCAAAAATGTATTAAACAATCCAACTCATCCATATACGAAGGCCCTGCTGGCCTGTCGGCCAATCCTACACTCACCCGGATCCCGCCTCCCCATGGTTAGTGATTTTTTGGATGGAGAAGGCGGTGTCCACTCCGGGGCGGCAAATTCATTTCAAAAATCCACACTGGATAACGAGCCCGCACTGGATAAGCAGCCCAAACCGGATAAGGAGACCACACTGGATAACGAGCGACCCGTGGTAAAAAACGGTGGTACCCAAAGCCCCGCCAAAGAACCTGTAGCGATGCCCCTATTAGAGGTCAGGGATCTAAAAGTTTGGTTTCCGGGGCAGAAGAATATTCTTGGAAAAATCACCTCGTTTTCCAAAGCAGTGGATGGGGTGGATTTTGAACTCTTGAAAGGCGAGACATTAGGCCTTGTAGGAGAATCTGGCTGTGGGAAAACCACTTTGGGAAGGGCCATTCTCAGGTTAAATGAGATCACTGAGGGTAAGATCATATATAAGGGCAAGGATATTACCCATTTAGGAAGAAAGGAAATGAAACCCTTTCGAAAAGAAATTCAGATCATCTTCCAGGATCCATATTCCTCCCTAAACCCAAGGATCCCGGTTGGAATGGCCATTAAGGAAGTGTTAGAAGTTTACGGAGTTGGCAGCAGTAGCAGGGATCGCCAGGAACGGGCCATCAACCTGCTCGAAAAAGTGGGTTTAACATCTGCGCATTTTTCCAGGTACCCGCACGAATTTTCCGGTGGCCAACGGCAGCGAATCGGAATTGCGAGGGCGCTCGCCCTTGACCCATCGTTTATGGTCTGCGACGAATCAGTATCGGCATTGGACGTCAGCGTACAGGCTCAGGTACTAAACCTATTGAATGATCTGAAAAAAGAATTCGGGTTTACCACCCTGTTTATTTCTCACGACCTTTCCGTAGTCCATCATGTCAGCGACCGGATCATGGTGATGAATAAAGGAAAGATCGAAGAAACCGGCAGGGCGGATGATATCTATTATCGGCCAATGACGCCTTACACCAAGAGGCTGATAGAGGCTAGTCCTGGAAAACCGGGTGGTGGGTAAGTTCAACATCCCGGGGAGAAAGCCCGAAAACGGTCGAGAAAACGGGTAAAACAAAGGGGGCCAACAGTTTGTGTGCCAACGGTAAAACCGACCGGGGAAAGAGTGAAAACCGAGATGAAATCAGGTAAAGCTGGCTAAGGATGGGGGATAATTGGTGGACGACGGGGGTGGACAGGAATGGCCTAAAATTCCTTACCTTTGCACGCATTTAGCCATAACATGGACAAATCTGGTGCCGTAAGATCAGGTTTGACTAGGAGAATCTGTTCAATCGAACACGTCGGTTTGTTTCATGAGGGCTGTTTTGATAAAAAGCAATAATTCATGAAATTATCTCAATTCCGTTTTGACCTCCCCCTTAACCTTATTGCACAGTACCCCGCGAAAAAAAGAGAAGATGCCAGGATGATGGTGGTCCACAGAAAGACCGGCCAGATCGAAAACAGGCATTTCCGTGATATCCTGGAATACTTTGATGATAAAGATGTTTTTGCAGTCAATAACACAAAGGTTTTTCCCGCAAGAATGTACGGCCGAAAGGAAAAGACTGGTGCTAAGATCGAAGTGTTCCTGCTTCGTGAACTAAACAAACAAAACAGGCTATGGGATGTCATCGTTGATCCCGCAAGAAAGATCAGGGTCGGCAATAAACTATACTTCGGTGACGCAGATGAACTGGTTGCAGAAGTGATCGACAATACCACCTCCCGTGGAAGAACCATCAGGTTCTTATTCGAAGGACCGGAAGAAGACTTCAAAAGGGTGCTGAATTCACTGGGTGAAACTCCTCTTCCCAAATACATCAAACGCAAACCGGATGATGAAGACAGGGAAAGATATCAAACAGTTTATGCAAAGCATGAAGGTGCTGTTGCAGCCCCTACAGCCGGCCTCCATTTCAGTATTGAACTCATCAAGAAACTCGAGATCCAGGGAATACGGTTTGCCGAAGTAACGCTGCACACCGGACTGGGCACTTTCAGACCGATTGAAGTGGAAGATCTAAGCAAGCATAAAATGGATGCCGAATTTTACAGCATCGAAGACCAGGCTTGTAAAATCGTTAATAAAGCCAAAACAGAAGGCCACAGGATCTGCTCGGTGGGAACTACCACGATGAGGGCTTTGGAAACATCTTTCACGGCAGACAAGCTCTTGAAACCGTCTGAAGGCTGGACAAATATCTTTATCCACCCCCCGTATAATTTTTCAATTTCAGACGCGCTCATCACCAATTTCCACCTGCCAAAAACCAGTCTTCTGATCATGGTTTGTGCATTTGCCGGATATGACCTGACCATGGAAGCTTATAAGAAAGCCATCAAGGATAAGTACAGGTTCTTCAGCTATGGCGATTCAATGATCGTGATCTAAACAAGGATTACCGACGGGCCCAAACGGCCTTAGAATAAACAATTAGAGCATTTGTAAAGTGGATTAACTCACTAACAAATGCTCTAATTATTTATTGCATTAACCATCTACCCGGCTAGCATACTAACCGGTTAACTCACTTCCAGCGGATTAACTCACTAACAAATGCTCTAATTATTTAGTGCATTAACCATCTACCCGGCTTTCACACTAACCGGCTAACTCATTAACAAAGTGAGTTAACCCACTTTGTTA
>JANMHK010000262.1:0-11605 GCA_031375135.1 Sphingobacteriales bacterium
CCTGGTCATCGGTAGCCCCTGTGATCAGTTCACCGGCTTTGTTATAGTAGTTGTAATAGAAATCTCCGTTGATGTTTTCCTTTGTTTGCATGATGCCGAGGCTAATCCAACTCTCTGCATCTTTAACCCATTCACCCATTAATCTCATTTCCAGTCCCGTCGCGTAGGCCTTGGCGTTATTCTCTCCGAAATATCTGATACGAACGTTGTCAATATCATAAGGCACTACGTCGCTCATCGATTTGTAATAGGCTTCTGCGCTAAATCTGAAAGGTCTGTTCCAGGCAAGGAACTGATAGTCCAGACCAGTCACAAATTGCCAGCTTTTTTGCGCTTTAAGTGCCTCGTTGATCGTACCGTTATAACGTCTCAATTCCCGATAAAAAGGGGGTTGTGAATAAGCTCCCACAGAGGCTTTGAATATTAGGTCCTGGTTCCAGCGGGGGTTCCAGGCCGCCTGCAGGCGAGGAGATAATAGTAATTCTTTGTTCAGACTGTTATAATTAAATCTAAGCCCGGCTGATAAAGTGAAGTTGGCGGAGTCGGCAAAAACAATATTGTCCTGTATGTATCCTGATAATTTGGTGATCTCCAGATCTGCTTTGGAACGGGTGAGTTTAGACAAACTGAGCAGATTCGGGTTGTAAGGCAGGGTATAGCCTGCGGAATCATTACGTTCCCATTCACTGAGTTGATCGTTGATCATCGTCTTGTCGGCCTGCAGGCCCCATTGCACCACCTGCTTCCCTTTGTTCCACTGACCCTTGTGGGAAGCATTCCAATTTTCAATGTTCAGTGCATTACGTGCAAACTGTTGAAAAAGACCCGCGCCCAGCGGATTGATGATGGAGCCAAAACTTGGACGTGACCGGTCAAAGTCCCTTTCACCGAAAAGGTAGGCGCCAAGGATATCATATCGTTCTGTTTCGTCATTCTCAAAGCGGCTCACCATCCACTTAAGCCTTAAATTTTTGTGTACCTGCTGGGTGGCAGCCAGTCCTACCATGTTGGTCACATAGCGGTCCTCTTCCCTGCCTTCGAAGTAAATGTCCACTCCTATGTTAGCACTAAAAACGGGGGAGAATACGGAAGACGTGAGTTGTGAGAATTCGGGTATCAGGGTGAAACGGGTGGACGATAAGTTTACTAAACCTTCAATCTGCCATTTTCGGCTGATGTTGTACGTTAGTAGAGTTTGTAAATCGGTGGATCTTGGAATGTAACTGCCTTTTGTTTCCTGAGAGCTCAGGAGACTACGGTTAGAACGATTCCTGACGCCTATCAGGTAGCTGAATTTATCTTTCTTATCTGTTCCCTCCACGTGAAATCCCTGTTCAAGCAAGCTGACATAGGCAGATCCGCCGAAACGTTTTGGTTTTTTATACTGGATGTCAAGAACGCTCGACATTTTATCCCCGTATTTTGACTGAAAGCCACCTGTATAAAAACTAACGCGCCCCGTCATCTCGGGATTAATGAAACTCAAGCCTTCCTGTTGGCCGCTTCGGGTGAGGTAGGGTCGGAACACTTCAAAATCATTTACGTAGATCAGGTTCTCATCGTAGTTTCCACCCCTTACCGAGTATTGGGAAGTAAGTTCATTGTTGCTGCCTACAAAGATCTTGATCAGGCTTTCGATACCGCCAATAGTTGAAGGAATGATCAGCGCATTTTTTGGATTGATGCGGATGAGGCCGGTCTCTTTTCGTTCAACAGGTGCATTGACCACCACTTCATCGAGTGTTGTGGATCCTCTTTGCATCTTTACTACGATCCTTTCCTGTTCGTCTTCGTTCAGGAAAAAATTTCGTTGCTCAGTTTTATATCCGGAAAAAGAAAATACAAGGGCAAGTGCTTTCCCCGAACTTACTTTAAGGGTGAATGTGCCGGAATCCGAAGTGACTACCCCGGTTTGCCTGCCAAGTATAACAACTGACACTTTTTGAAGGGGTTGCTCGTTGTCATCCACTACCCGGCCAGAAATGGTAGCTGACTTTTTTTGTGCAAAAACAGAAAAAGAAACCAGGGCCAGCAGTAAGATTGTCAGAGCTATAAATTGCGGGCGATGTTTCAGAATGATGGGTTTTGGTCAATTAAAAATACATATTCCTGTCAGAATTTTATTAACTTTTACTCCGATCCCATTAAACGCCATTATATGCGATATATCATTTTACTTTTGCTGCTATCGGTCTTCTCGTGCAACAGGAAGCAAGATTCAAAAGTTAAAACCAACATCGTGGAAAAAACGTATAAGAAAACCGGTTCTGTGGAAATTGTCGACGATCGGTTGTTGTCGTTGCTGGATTCAAATGCGACCATAGAGATTTTGGCAGAAGGTTTCAAATGGAGCGAAGGACCCTTATGGGTAAGTGATGATCATTACCTGATTTTTTCTGATATTCCGCCTAATAAGATCATGAAATGGAGTGAGGAGAAAGGACTGGAAGAATATCTTCATCCTGCCGGATATACCGGAGCAGAACCCAGGGGCGGTGAACCAGGATCAAATGGTTTGATCCTCGACAGTGCAGGACGACTGGTCATGTGCCAGCATGGAGACCGGAGGATGGCCAGAATGAATGCTCCCCTGTCTGATCCCAAGCCTGATTTTATTAGCCTCGCAGATCATTTTGAAGGAAAGCGCTTGAACTCGCCGAATGATGCGGTGTTTCATAGCAACGGCGATCTTTATTTTACAGATCCGCCTTATGGACTCGTAGGAAACGATAAAGATCCGCTTAAGGAACTTTCTTATCAAGGTGTGTTCAGGGTTAGAAAAGATGGGACCGTTGACCTACTTTATAAAGACCTTAGCAGGCCCAACGGAATTGCGTTTTCCCGTGACGAGAAGAAACTGTACGTGGCCAATTCCGACGTAAACAAAATATGGATGGTTTTTGATGTGAAGTCGGACGGCGGAATCGAGAACGGCAAGATTTTTTTCGACGCCAGTTCTTATCCCGAGCCTGGCGCTCCCGATGGAATGAAGGTGCATACCAGCGGGATAATTTTTGCAACGGGGCCGGGAGGGGTCATGGTATTTTCTCCGGATGGAACATTACTTGGAAGGATCAGTACCGGTGACCTATGCTCAAACCTGGCCTTCGACCAGGATGAGAAGAATTTATATATTACTTCAAACAGCAGGTTAGTAAGGTTACACTTGAAATAGCAAACTAACTACCGAGAATAGATTTGATCTTGTTGGTAACATCCCCGTATGAGCGATGAAAAAATGAGGGTCTGTTAAAGCTGTTTAAGCCGCGCTATGGTTGATTTAGGATCGGGGGAGGCAAATACAGTATTTCCGGCGACCAGCACATCAGCACCGGCTGCTATGATTTCAGCAGCGTTGTCGAGCGTAACGCCACCGTCAATTTCGATCAATGCAGTAGCATTCATTTCATTGATCATGCTTCGCAATGCTTTGATTTTTATTAACGTGTATGGAATAAAATCCTGTCCGCCGAAACCCGGATTTACACTCATCATGCAAACCAGGTCTATGTCGCGTAAGATATTCCTGAGCATTTCAACTGGCGTATGTGGGTTGATGGCAACGCCTGCCTTCATCCCAAGTGATTTGATCTGTTGAATATTTCGATGCAGGTGGGGGCATGCTTCAAGGTGTACACTGAGTATATCGGCGCCAGCTTTTTTGAAACCTTCCGCATATTTTCCGGGCTCTTCGATCATCAGGTGAACGTCGCAGACCTTAGTTGTTGCCTTTCTGATGGCGGCTATGACGGGCAAACCAAAACTAATGTTCGGAACAAAGCGACCATCCATCACGTCCAAATGAAACCAGTCTGCTTCACTTTCGTTTAGCATGGTACAGTCTTCCCCGAGCTTCAGGAAATTGGAAGAAAGGAGCGAGGGAGCGATTATGGTTGACATGGCGCAAATATAATTTGATAATTTGAGAATGTATTCATGCTACCTGGGCAACTCCTTTATCTCAGCGCTTCATATTTCTTTTTCCAATCTGCAGCCTCAGCGGTATTATTTAATCCTTCGTAGCATTCGCTGATCCAGAAATAGATCTCAGGTGTGGTGCTGTTCACTTTCATCGCCTGCAGAAATGTTTTGAGTGCCTCCGCGTACTGATGACGGTCGTGCTGTATGATCCCTTTCTCGATATAGGCGTCCAGGTATGTATAGTTGGTATTGATGATGCTGTCGAAAACCGCTATGGCCCGATCGTCTTTACCTATATTGGAATAATAGACACCTTTTATATATGCTGCTCTTGTACTCACTGAAGGGTCGGGTACCGTTTCCAGACTATCAGTAACCTGAAGTGCCCTGGGATCCCTGGTATCGGCAAGTAACCAGGCCAGTTCCAGCCAACCCGTTCCGTCCTGGGGCGACAGCAACGTGTAGTTGCGTATCGAAGTCAGCGCGTCCTGGGTATCTCCTTTGTCCAGTTGAAGCTCATAGAGACGCCGCCATAATACCGGGTTCGCGCTGTCTTGCTGCATGTCTTTCAAGACCATGGCTATGGAATCTGCCACTGGGGCAGGGGCTGGAATCGATTTCTTTTCGTTTTGGCAGGAAAGGAAACAAATGATGGAAAGGGTACCAATAAGGATCTGATCTTTCATCTGGCGAAATTACAAAGGTTTAATTTGACAGATGGCTGACATCTATACACCTGAAAAACGCTATTTTGCGCCCCAATTATTGACATATGAAACTGCATTTTTTGATCGCAGCCATGATAACGGGAGTACTTTGGGCCTTTAAACCAGTACCTACGCTGATTTATTCCACCCCGGCGGTTGTTGACACACTGGCTTATCCCGAAGAATCCCATCTTAAGAATATTCAGCAACTCAGCTTTGGCGGGGATAATGCGGAGGCATATTTCAGCTTCGACGGGAAGTACCTGATCTTCCAAAAGACCAATCCGAAAGAAGGCCTCATGTGCGACCAGATCTATATTGGGAAGTTGCCGGAAAAACCAGGTGATGTGTTCACGCCCAAAAGGGTGAGTACAGGAAAGGGTAGAACCACTTGTGGGTTTTTTATGAAAGATGGCAAACACGTGGTATACGGGTCTACCCACCTGGGTGGAGATGAATGCCCGCCTGTGCCTGATCGTGCGAAGTATGGCAATCGTTACATCTGGCCGCTTTATAAATCCATGGACATCTTCATGGCTGATACCAGTGGCAAGATCGTAAAGCAAATGACCAATACGCCCGGCTACGATGCGGAAGCAACATTGTCGCCAGACGGGAAGAAGATGATTTTTACCAGCGTTCGGGATGGTGATCTTGACTTATATATCATGGATCTGAAATCAGGGAAAACCAAAAGGGTTACCAATGAATTGGGCTATGATGGCGGCGCCTGGTTCAGTCCGGATGGAAGAAGGTTGATCTGGCGGGCTTCAAGACCCGAGACCGCAGAGGAGATAAAGGAGTATAAGGAACTACTGGCTGAAGGTCTGGTTGCGCCCACCAAAATGGAAGTGTATACGTCCGATCTCGACGGCAAGCATATTAAGAAAGAGACGGCGTTAGGGCAAGCAAACTGGGCGCCTAATTTCATGCCCGACAGTAAGCGGATCATTTTTGCGTCTAACCACGAGTATAAAAGAGGCTTCCCCTTCAATATGTATATTCTTAATACCGATGGCGGGTTGGAGAAGGTCAGTCGTGACAAAGGTTTTGATGCCTTCCCGATGTTTTCTCCCAATGGGAAGAAGCTCCTATTCTGTTCCAATCGAAATAATGGTGGTACGCGGGATACCAATCTTTTTATCGCTGACTGGCAGGATTAGATTTTCACTTAATTTAGCGACTTCAATTAACAATTATGCAAACAGGGCTCGTACATCTGCATAACCTGCTTCGTTGGGTTATCCTCATCCTACTTTTGATCTCGGTGATTAAAAGCTACTCAGGCTGGAAGTCTGGAAAATCTTTCAACGCGGGTGACAAAAAGATCTGGTTGTTTACGATGATCGCAGCCCACACTACGCTACTGCTGGGTCTTTACCAGTGGCTGGCAGGCAGAATTGGTATCATAACTACAGAACTACCGGAAGGGACATCGATGATGAAGGATAAGGTCTATCGTTTTTTCTGGCTGGAGCATCCTTTGACTATGATCATTGCCATTGCCCTGATCACCATGGGCTACGGTATGGCAAAAAAGCCTGTCTCTGACACGGTAAAATATCAAAAAGCATTTCGTTATTTCCTGATCGCACTGATCCTGATCATACTGGTTACCCCCTGGCCTTTCCGTGAAGCCATTGGCCGCCCGTTGTTCCCCGGAATGTGATCAGGTCTTGATCTTAAGTTGCATCACAGTAGCAATGCTGGTAGAACGTTGTTTGGCCAGCTCCGCTTTTTCGCCCCTGAAATTTTCATCTACTGTGGCATGAAATAAGTGCACCCATTGTTTAAAATGCTCAGGTGTAAGATTGAATACCGTATTTAATTTTCTGTGTGCGATCATTGGATTGCCCGTATAGCCACCGGTGTAGAATAATACCCCTTCCCAGAAATCATACATCACTGGCAAATGTTTTTCCCAGTCTACTTTGGCTATATCGTTAAATATGAAACCGATCAGGTCATCAGCCCGCACTTTTTCATAGAACTTGTCCACCAGCTGGATAATTTCTTCCCTCGACCGTATTTCTTTCTTGTTCATCTAGAGGTTTTTAGTATTGAATTTCTTCACAGAAAAAAACAATGGAATCACAAACCATAACACCATAACGGTAAGGGAGAGGATCATCCCCCAGCTTTGTCCGAAGAAACTTTTAAAGATGGCAGAAGTAACACCCATCAGGGCCGATATATCAAGTTTTAACAGGATCATGATCCTGGAGAGATCAACGGGGTTGAACATGCTGATCGCTACAAGGGCTTTTTCTACGGGATAATCCATGAACTGAAAAAGAAGGAACATGATCAGTCCGTCATACAGCAGTGTGAAAAAAAGCCAAAGCAGGATTGATAATCCGATGCCTTTGGCTTTGTCACGGGTATAAACGGCTGCAAGGGCTGCAATCGATACAAAGATCAGTGTGAGTAAGAGGCCCATGGCTGCAATCATCATCCCCGATCCGCTACCATCCAGAATTATGATAGGCAATCCGCATCCGATAACGAATGCAAGGCTTAGTGATATAGCTAGTCCTGATACAATACTTAGCCAAATGCCAGACCGGCGGAGGGGTTGAGAGACCAGGAGTTCTATGAATTCCGACGCATTGTAAATATAGATCGTTGAAAAAATAATACTGATCAGTGGAACGATGATCAGTATCACATTCAATAAGCTCAACAAACCTTTTGAACTATCGGTTTCCAGATTGAAAACACTGAGCGACATCGCTAATAACAGTATGGTATAGCCGAGGACAACCTTGTTCCTGATGATATCCATGATCACATACCGGGTTATTTTTCTCATTGCTATTGGTTTTTGCTCATTACACTCGCGACGGCCCTGGCCAATTTGTTTTCTCCGGTATCTTTCTTAAGCTCCTCGATCGTCTTATGGAACATGAGTTGACCATCATTGAGGTAGATAATTTCAGAGACTATGTCTTCCAGATCACTCAGAATATGAGAAGTGATCAGGATAAGTTTTCCGTTTTGTCTTTCTTGAATGATTTTGATCTTCAGGATCTCTGTTGCAACTGGGTCCAGACCTGCAGTTGGTTCATCGAGTATGAGTACCTGCGGCTGGAAAAGAAAGGTAAGTGCAGCGCTTACTTTTTGCCGGGTTCCGCCCGACAAACTACTCATCTTTTTATTACTGATCTTGTCAAGTCCGAATGCGTAAAAGAGCTCATCATCTATTTGTGGATTCAGGTCTTTACGTATGTCCTTCATCATACTGATAAGCTGGGCAATGGTCATATTGTCGGGGTAGCGACCAGTTTGCGGCATGTACCCAATGATCTGCCTGTATAGCCAGTCTTTCCCGATATTATGTTTGTCAAACGTAATGAAACCACTGTCTGGCACCACCATGCCAAGAAGACATTTGATAAACGTTGTCTTACCCGATCCGTTGGGTCCGATGAGCGAGATACTCTGGCCTTTATTGCAGGTGACGCTGACGTTGTCCAACGCTTTTATTTTTCCGTATTTTTTGGTCACATTAGTTGCAATGATCATGGTGATGTGGGATTGAATACAAATGGTCTTAAATAGGGATGCTCGTCTTTCAGGGCCTCTGGCGTTATTCCCGGAAAAACTTTTTCAGCTTTGTCCATCAGCCCTACCATAAAACTCCTGAACATCATCAGGGTGGCCGGGTTTCGTTCAACGATCATGGAGAATATACTTACTGGTCGGTAGGGAATATCTCCCATGCCGTCCCTGTCAAGATCATATCCTTCATATTTATCCCAGTAATTTCCCTTGAAATCATTGAGCTGCAGACTGCCATTGGTAGCAATGTCAAAACTATTGCCCGAGAAATTATTTTCATTGATCACATTATCTGTACAGCTTGCCTGGATCTTAATGGCCCAGCCGTTATTGGTGAACTGATTATGTTTTACCATGATCCTGTTTGATCCTTCCATGTAAATGCTTACCGTGTTCTCCAGAAAGATATTTTGCTCAACATGACTATCAGTAATCTCTTTCATAAGTATACCGTAAGCCGCATTGCCCCAGTTATTGGAAAAAACGTTGTTGTGCATGTGCACATGATGGCTGTACATCACGGCCACCCCGGCACCGTTGTTCGAAAAACGATTTCCGATATACCAATTGTTATGTGAGAACATAAAATGCAGACCGTACCTCATATTACCGGTACTGGTATTCCCTTTAATGGTTGAGCCGGTCACGAATTCAAAATAGATTCCATCCCGGTGGCCACTGATCTGGTTGTTGAGGATTTGCATGTCCTCGCTTTTCCAGCAGTGGATTCCATTTGCGGAAGATTGCTCACTGATTCCATAAGAATGAAAACGGTTATTGGCAATGGTAGTTTGATAGGCATGCTGACTGTACAGACCGAAAAAGCAGTTCTCAAACTCGTTATCCCTGATCAGGATATGCCCCGACTGGAGGATCCTTAGCGCGGCGATATCGTTGTAACCTGATTGTCCGGAGTTTCTAAAATGCAAACCTTGGACGATCACAAAATCTGATTTGATCACCATAATCTCGATCTTTTTTCCACCGTCGATAATAGGATGATGTATGCCGATAAGAAAAATGGGCTTGTCGATCACGACCGTGTTTTGGGGGTAGTAAGTGCCGCCATCTATAATAATAGAATCTCCGGCTCTTGCAGTCTTTATAGCCTGTTCCAATGATTGTATGGATCCTTTCAGGATTACAATCTCCTTTGCGTAAAGGAGATCATGGTTGAAGATGCATAGGAATAATATAATGTACCTGCACGGTTTCATTGGGAAATAGCTTTCCAGCTCAGCTCTTCGCCCGGATAAGTCTTGCGGGCAGTTTCCATATCCTGCCTGCTGGCGAACGCAGCTGTGTTTCCCGACATCGGGCTTAGGAGTTTTTCACTTTTCAGAAGAATGGCTTGATCAGTCGCAACCAATTGTCCCTTGTTCGAAAAATCGCATAACCAAATCGTTTTTATTTCTGATCTGGGAACAGATTTGGCTGATATGAAAGATGACAGACAATGGGTGTCGTCAAAACGGTATACTCTACCTTTAATGGTGATCAGTTCTCCGCCGAAGCGGGGATCACTGAGTGTCATTTTACAGAAGTCGCAGGCATCAACGCCCATTTTTAATTCAACCGGTTGTGCAGAACAGGATTGCAGTGAGAAAATCAGGAAGGCACCAGCCACAGCAGTTTTTATTTCCAGTTTCCTGGTGATGCGTACGGTTTTCCGAAGTTCAATGATCAGTCCTGCCAACAGCAGTGCACCAACTGCGATGAATACCCAGCCCCCAAGATCAGGAATAGAATAGGCACCGAAATTCAGCAATTTTTTATATCCGATTAAGGGTGGTTGGTAGGCCATACCGGGTACCTTGATAGGCGCAGTAGAATCGAGTGTATGTCCGTAATTATATTCCCAGCGGTAGAAGTCTACCATCGCAATAATGCCGAAAAGGATGAAGAAAGCAGCCCAGGCCGTAAAAAACCATTTTCGGTTAACCAGTAACGTAAGTAGGCCGAAAAAGGCGATCGCGCCGATCAGGAAGGGCAGAATTTGAAACTCCACAAAGTCCTTTGTATGTAAGGTACGCATGCCGATGTAATGGTTCAGCCCATTGATCACATCAACATCACCGCCTAGCTTGTGCGGGTAGATGATCATGTTCAGGCCTTCTGGATACTGGGGCGCACTCAGTTCTATCCGCCACATAGGAAGAAACAGCACTGCCACCAGGCCAATGGTACTTACCAGGGTAATGATCCGGGTGACAGGCCGTAACTTGTTATTCATGATAAGAAGTTGAAGGTTATTTTTTTACGGTTTCAGCAACAGTTTTACCCAGGCTGAAACTGATTGGTACATTAGAGCCAGCAGGTGATACCCTGATATAGCCGGACATTTCCTGGTGCAAAGCGCTGCAGAAATCGGTACAATAGAATGGGAACACACCGGTTTTTTCGGGTACCCATTTCAACGTTTGTGTTTCACCTGGCATAATGAGGAGCTCCGCATTGTTGGCACCCTTCACCGCGAATCCGTGCGGCACATCCCAGTCCTGCTCGAGGTTGGTCACGTGGAAATAAACTTCATCGCCCATCTTGATGCCTTCAATATTATCAGGCGAAAAGTGTGACCGAATGGAAGTGAGGTAAACATGTATTTTATTTCCTTCCCTGACCACTTTAGACTCTTTTTCCCCTTTTGCCACATAAGGGTGCGCGTTCTCCTCGATCTTAAAGAATTTAACGGAGTTCTTGCTGATCAGGTCTGCCGGGGCAGACTGGGCATAGTGTGGTTCACCAATGGTTGGATAATCGAGGATCAACTGCATCTTGTCACCACTGATATCATAGATCTGCGCGCTCTGTGTAAGTTCAGGTCCGGTTGGCAGGTACCTGTCTTTCGTGATCTTGTTGTAGGCAATCACATATTTATCGAAAGGCTTACGGGTATCACCGCCGGGTATGGACAAGTGGCCAATTGAATAGTAGGTTGGAACACGGTCCAGAACCTTTAGGTCCTTCACATTCCATTTTACTATTTCTGAAGACACAAAGAAGGAGGTGTATGCGTTGCCCCTGCTGTCGAATTCGGTGTGCAATGGACCAAGACCTGGTTTTTGAACTTCACCATGAAGGGCTGCTTCATATTTAATGACGGGGATGCCACCAAATTCTCCATCAAATGTTTTGGCGCCTATAGCTTGTTGGATCTTTGCAAAAGAGAAAACCGGGATCAGTGCAGCCAGTTTTCCTGAGCCCACGATGTATTGGCCAGTGGGATCTACATCACAGCCGTGTGGTGATTTGGGACAGGGAATAAAATAACAGATGTCTTTTAAGATTGCCGGATCCAGTACGGTTACTTCTGTTTTTGTTTCAGTGACAGCGGAATGAGTTTTTTCATCCCAGGTATTATGAACATATTTTACATTCTTTTTCACGCCTTTACCGGCCTTCAGGTATTCTTCGGC
>JANMHK010000286.1:0-11200 GCA_031375135.1 Sphingobacteriales bacterium
GCATGGGTATCGATAAGCCCGATGTGAGGGTAGTGATACATCTCGACTGCCCGGATTCACTGGAACACTATTACCAGGAAGCAGGAAGAGCAGGGCGGGACGGAAACCCATCATTTGCTTTGCTGTTATCTGATAAGGCAACCCTTGAAGAAATGAAAGCACTTCCTGAATCAAGATATCCAACGATGGAACAGATCAGGAAAATATACCAGGCCCTGGGCGACTATCTTCAAATTGCCTCTGGTACCGGTGAGGAACAATATTACGATTTTGACCTGCCCGAGTTTACCAAACGGTTTTCACTGAAGATGTTCGAAACGATGTCTGCCATGCAGGCGATGGATCAGGAGAATATCATCAGCCTCACAGAGCAAATGTTCACGCCGTCCATGGTTCAGTTCACCACCAACAGGGAGACCATTGAGTTTACAGAATCTTGCTATCCGGCCCTGGAGCCTTTAATTAAAGCTTTATTGCGAACATATGGGGGCATTTGGGATCAGCCTACGGGGATCTCAGAAAAACACCTTGCCAGAATACTTCGAAAGCCCGATGTAGAAATACGAAATGGCCTCATGACCCTCCGCGACCAGGGCATCCTTACCTACGAACCGCGTAAGGAAAACCCCCAGGTGAGGTATCTGCAGAACCGGGTGAAGGCGGAAGACCTCTATATCAATCACGAACGATATCTATCGAGAAAAAAAGCATTTTCAAAAAGGTTGATGGCGATGGCCAATTATGTGGAAGACCGCAGTTCTTGCCGAACAAGTTTTATATGCCATTATTTCGGCGACACGAAAGTGGGAGAATGCGGTCAATGCGATTTTTGCACCCGAAAGAAAAAAAAACAGCTTTCGAAAAAGGGATTTGAGTCGATCATTGAAAAGATTAGCCTGTATTTAGGGGAGAGATCGATGTATCCGCATGAATTGATGAAGAACTTTCCCGACTCCGGCGAAGAATTAGAAAACGTGATTAAGTTTCTTCTTGACGAAGGGAAAATGGCAATGACCATAGAAGGAAAACTAACGATGGTATAAAAAAAAAGGGCCCGGATAGAAATCCAGCCCGTTTTTAAAATCCAATATCCTATGAAAAACCGTTGTAAATATATAGGAGATTATAATACCCCTTATACCACTTATGTGGTATTTTTTTTCACAACTTTCATGTTTAAATGCAACGCGCTGATAATTAACCAATAAGAAGGAATATTATCTTTTTATGAACTGGCCATAGCCGCTTCTAATAATCAGGAAAATTAAAATAAAGATTTTCGCCTGCTTCGGCCATTAAGTCCGAGCGCGCCAAGCAAGCTTCTGGTAAGAATACTCGCTGCAGTTCGGGTGGCTTGTTTTACAGCGGAATTATCGAAAAACGATTCTTCTTTCTTTTGTTTTCTTTCCGCTTTCGGCTCATCCTGTTCCTCTTCTTCCGCAGCGGCTGCCTTCGCCAGTTTCTTAGTCAGGATCTCATATGCACTTTCAGAATCAAGTGGGCTATTGTATTTCTTAACAAGAGGCGATCGATGCTCTAATTGTGATAATTCTCCATCCGTCAATACGTCCATTCTGGACCTGGGAGGAACAAGCATGGTATGAACCAGTGGTGTAGGGATGCCCTTTTCATTCAGCACCGTTACGAAGGCCTCTCCGGTTCCCAACTGTGTGATCAGTTCATCCACGTCATAGTATACGGTCTCGGGATAATTTTCCGAAGCCTGTTTAATCGTTTTCCGATCTGCCGCAGTAAATGCCCTCAGCGCGTGCTGGACCTTTAAACCCAACTGACTAAGAATTGGAGCAGGTATGTCCTGCGGGTTTTGCGTGATGAAAAATATTCCAACGCCTTTTGATCTGATGAGTTTGATCACCGTTTCTATTTGTTGTAACAAGACCTGACTCGCTTCCTGGAATACCAGGTGGGCCTCGTCGATGAACATCACCAGTTTTGGTTTATCAATATCTCCTTCTTCCGGCATCGTTGCATAAAGTTCTGCAAGCAGGCTAAGCATGAATGTCGAAAATAATTTTGGGCGGCTCTGCATATCGGTTACCCGCATCACATTCACCATGCCGCGGCCATCATCAGAGATCCTCATGAGGTCATCCATATCAAAGGATGGCTCTCCAAAGAAAATATCGGCACCCTGCTGCTGGAGCTCGATCACTTTCCTTAAGATGGTACCTGTGCTGGAGGTTGATACCTTACCATATAAAGCCTCCACTTCTTTCTTTCCCTCATTACTGATGAACTGCAAAACCTTAATGAAATCTTTCAGATCCATTAACGGCATTTGATTGTCGTCACAATACTTAAAAATCATGGACACCACTCCTTCCTGGGTATCGTTGAGGTTAAGAATCCGTGCAAGCAGGATGGGTCCAAATTCAATCACGGTACTTCTCATCCGCACGCCCTTTTCGTTACTGATGGACAAAAGTTCTACGGGATAAGCCGATGGCTGGTACGTCAGCCCCATTTTCTCTAACCGCTGGCTGATCTTTTCATTTACCTGACCTGCAGCGGCAATACCTGAAAGATCTCCTTTTACGTCCATGAGTAACACGGGAACGCTGGCATCGCTAAGACCTTCAGCCAGGACCTGCAGGGTTTTTGTCTTGCCGGTACCCGTTGCCCCGGCAATAAGTCCGTGGCGGTTCATGGTCTGCAAAGGCAGTTTGACCATGAGGCCTTCAACCGGTTGGTTGTCGAGCATCGCTATCCCTAGATTAAAAGCTTCTCCTTTGAACGTATAGCCGCTGTTTATCAGTTCTTTGAACATAGCCTGGTCACTCATATTCCTTCAATTTGACGGTAATTTACTTAAACTGAACAAGACCAGTCCCCTCGATCCCAAAAAATAAAACGAAAATATTTATTGATATTCAATAAATATTTTTACTATTGTGCTCCAAAACACAAACTATGAACCGCATTCTGCAAATTATCCTGGGGATCATCATACTCCAGCACCTGTTTGCCCTGGTCATGATCCTTTCTTTCCTGCCTGCACAGATTTTGAATTTCCCGAAGGCCACAAAAAGCTTCAATTATCCCAAAGGCCAGCAAAAATTTGAATCGACGATGTCGATCGGCGATTTGAAACTTTCCCAAACGATGGAATACGATACGCTAGCTGGAAAAGGAGTTCGCAGCCTCTATGCCGGTCTCCCAAACATTAGCACAGACTTGAAAATAAACGGTCGCCCCTATGTGATAGGAAGCGATGGCAACCCCATAGAGGCGAGGTGGACAGGTAATGGAAACGTTCTCGAAGTCCCGGTCTCAGCAGAAAGGTACCGATCGCTGTTGATGTTGTCGTTCGGAATAATGCTCGTCTACCTCATCGTTCTGGTCTATATGATGGTCGAGCTATTCAGGTTTTCGCGAAAAGCCGGAAGGCAGGAATTTTTTGAGGCCGATAATCGCAAACGGTTACGGCTATTCGGAACTTTTATGATCCTCACAGCTTTAGTCAGCTACCTGACCAATACTTCTACCGGCTGGCTGCTTCATCAGATAACAGGTACCCATGGATACAGGCATCACGCCCCGAGTAGCGGAGGATCTTTCCCCGCCGCCCTGGTGGCGGGTCTACTGCTGTTCATCATTGCCAGTGCGTTCGATAAAGGCCAGTATTTACAAAAAGAACAAGACTTAACCATTTGATATGCCAATCGTAGTCAACCTGGATGTAATGATGGCCAGGAGAAAAATGTCGCTCACCGAACTGAGTGAGAAAATTGGCATCACGATGGCCAACCTGTCCATACTCAAAAGCGGTAAAGCCAAAGCCATTCGGTTTTCAACGCTGGAAGAAATCTGTCGAATCCTGGAATGTCAGCCTGCTGATATCCTTGAATTCATGTCAGATGAGGAATATTTGAAGCTTATGAGGAAGGTTTAGTACAAATGGCATACGGTTATTAACATAACTTTATTGGCGTTGTTTTTATATCACTGAAAGGAATATATTTATTTGTACAAAATAACAACCCAAGCATGGCAGCAGAAACAGGCAAACCCAAGATTCTTTTATGTGAAGACGATTCCAACCTGGGAATGGTATTGAAAAACTACCTGGAGTTGAACGACTATGAAGTTATTCTTGAAAGAGATGGCAGACTCGGACTTGCCGCTTTTCAGCGCGAAAAATTTGACCTGTGCCTGTTGGATGTCATGATGCCGCATGTAGACGGTTTTACCCTCGCAGAAGACATCCGTGATATTAATCCCGATGTTCCCCTGTTCTTTCTGTCGGCAAAAACGATGAAAGAAGATATTATTCAGGGTTATAAATTGGGCGCTGACGATTATATCACCAAGCCTTTTGACAGTGAAGTTTTGCTTTTGAAGATTAAGGCTATCCTGAAACGTAATGAAGAACTGAATAAAGAGTCGGCGAATATAGAATTCGATATGGGCCAATACCATTTCAATCCCAAGCTTCGGGAATTGATCGTCAATGGCAAAACTCAAACATTATCTCCCAAGGAAAATGAATTGTTGAAAATGCTTGCCGAATACAAAAATGATCTGTTACCCCGCGAGATCGCGCTGAAAAAGATCTGGGGAAGCGACACTTATTTCAACGGAAGAAGTATGGACGTTTACATCGCCAAGCTGCGAAAATACCTCAGGGAAGACAACAGCATTGAAATTGTAAATATTCATGGAAACGGATTCAGGCTGGTTACCAACAGCTAGTTTAGGTGTTCAGGCTTTTCAACGGAATATTGAATAATAAAGTGGTGCCTACGCCATTCTTTATATCCATATTCCCTTTCATGGCGCGTATCCTTTTTTGCATGTTGCCGAGGCCGTTTCCATTCCTGAGCTGATCATCCTGAATACCTTTGCCGTTATCGGCAATGTTGATATTCAACGAAATATCGATCTCAATATGAATATTGACATTGCTGGCATGGGCATGTTTGACAACGTTATTCAAGGATTCTTTCACCAATAGAAAAACGGATCTCCTGTTTTTTCCATTGACAATGATGTTAGGAATGTTTTCAGGAGTTTCAAAATTGCAGGAGATATTCAGATCATCAAGATACGAGACAGCGTACTGCCTGGTATAGGCGATAAGGCTCTGCAGGTTATCGTTGTTGACGTTCAGTGCCCAAACGATCTCATTCATTTTCTGGATGAGTTCATTTGAGGACGACGAAATCTTCTGCAAATACTTTGACGTGGGGTGATCGGTATCGTGCACAAGACTCATTTCGCTGAGTAGCCTGATGGCCGTAAGACCTCCACCTATGTCATCATGCAGTTCCTCCGAGATCCGGGAGCGCTCCTGTTCAACTGCCTGCTGCTTAAGAAACTCCGCACGTTGCCTTTCCAGCCGTCTCTTAATGATCTGCCTGACCACCAGGTACAAGATCATCAACAGCAATAAAAATACAAATATCCTGAACCCCACGGTTTTCCAGAATGGAGGCAACACAGTGAAAGACAGGGTCCAGACTTTCGAACTTTCCGAGCCCGAATAATTTTTAATCCTCACGTCAATGGTATAAACGCCGGGTTCAAATTTAACAAGGGGCAGAAGTCCTCCGGCTTCACCTGCAGACCATGTATCGCCTTGTTCCCTTATATTGTAGGTAAGCTCTGGTTTTGAAACCCCATAGAAAGTCATAGGACTGAATTCGAGAAAAAGATCTTCGCCGAACCTGGTAACGATCTTCCGATCGCGATTGATCAAGGTAGTGGAAGAATCATTAAGGTAGGTACCGTTCTTTCTGACCCTAGTGAGATAAACTCCGGGTAGCAAAATATTTTTGGTGAGCGCCGAAGGAAAGAATGATATTACGCCACCAACTGTTCCCATGAAGATCTCGCCCTGTTTACTTCGATAAGCAGATAACATGTTGAACTCTTCACTTGGCATTCCATCATTCTTCTCAAAATTCCTGAATTTACCGGTTCTGGTGTCCAGCCGGGATAGCCCTTTATTTGTTCCCAGCCACAGCACCGAATCACTTTCGGGTGTAATGGTATATATGGCATCGTCGCACAAGCCATTGCTGGTAGTGAGATACACGATCTTTTTTGTTTTTTTGTCCAGCACATTTATCCCTCCACCAAATGTTCCGATCCATATCTTGCTCCCATCGTCGAACATATCATACACATAACGGTTGGAAAGCCCTTTACCACTACCTTCTCCGTAGATAAAGCTTTCAAAATCCCGGGCACCTTTATACAGGATAGACAGGCCATAATCATGACCCACTAACACGTTTCCATCCCGGTCAAACGCAACTTTGTTAATGACCTCGTCGGGAAGACTACGTGCATTACCTTCCTCATGTTGATACCAGTCTTTTTGCTTAGTCAAAATGTCATACCTGATCAATCCCTTGTGGGTAGTGCCGAACCAATATATATTCCCGTCTTTTAAATAGTTTCTCAGGCCAACTGTTCGGATATCTTTATCGTTGATTAAAACAGGCCTCCTGAGGATGAACTGGTCATTGTTCCTGACCAATTCAAACAAACCGTGATCGGTGGTCACCCACCAGGTGTTTTCGTTCTCCCTTTGTACATCACGGTAACGGATAGGTGTACCTACAAGTTCATGTTTGGATGTCACCGGGAGATAATTGCTGTTTACCCTGTTGTATAATATTACCCCGCCTGAAGTGGCCAGCAGGAAAAGATTATCCTCTACGTTGAGTCCGTAAATCGTAGAACCCCTGACCCTGTCTGAAACATTACTTAAGCCAGGATAAATATTGAATCGTTGAGCCGCGTTATGAAAACTTTGCAAGCCGTTTTCGCCTGACACCCACATGCCCCCGCTATTATCGTAGTAGAGATCGATGAGCCTGTTGCTCAACAAACCCCGGGAGGATGTATAGTCTTCACGAAGCACATCAAAAAAACCGGTCGCAGGGAAATAAATAGCAAGTCCTTTTGTTCGATTGCCGATCCAAAGATTTCCATGCCCGTCAAACTCTATATCCTTCACCGCAATATTCTCCTTAAAAAAGGACGCTCTGGTCAGGCTGATGCTGTCAATCCCTGACATAACAAAACTGTACAGGCCCTCGTCGGTAGCTACCCAACCCTTATTCTCACCATCGAATTGGAACGCATTTATACCCTTCAGTTCTATGTTCGTCCAGATCGGCCTGATACGGGCGTCCTCTTTCGAATAGTAAATCCGGGTCTCCGCTCCTACCCAAATATTTCCCAATTTATCTCTCTCAATACAGTTGACAGACAAAGACTTCTTTTTGTCAGACTCAAATACCAGGTTATAGAACTTGTCCTTCTCGCTGTCATAAATGGAAAGTCCTTCTGCTGATCCAATCCAAACCCTGTCGGCACTATCGATCATTAGTGTATTCACTTTTTCACTGAGGATGCTATTCTTTTTTCCGGAGGGTTGGTAGTTCCTGAATTTTTTATTCAACGGGTCCATTTTGGATATCCCTGAATTATAGACACTAAACCACAGAACACCTTTTCGATCCTGTGCAATATCTGTGATCAGATTACCACCCAAACTGGATGGGTCATTGACCCGATGATAGTAGGTGGTAAATTCCCTTCCGTCATATAACGTGAGGCCGTACCATGTGCCGATCCATAAAAAACCAGAGCGGTCCTCGTACACACACTGCACCTCACTCTGAGAGAGCCCATTAAAACTCGAATAGTTTCTGAATGTCAGGTTATAGTACTGGGCCTCCGTGATAAGCGGGGTGAACGCAAAAACAAAAATCAGCCAAAACAGTATCCATTTCCGCATGAGCAGGTTGCTTAATTGTTAACTGAATAGTAACTGTTCTCCAGCCTTACCATCCGGATATTTCCCAAGATGTTCATAGGCTTTGCCAGTTACTTCCCGCCCCCTGGGCGTCCTTTTTAGAAATCCTTCCTGTATCAGAAAAGGCTCATATACTTCCTCCAGGGTTCCCGGCTCTTCCCCTACTGCCGTTGCGATAGTGGTAATACCAACAGGGCCCCCTTTGAATTTTTCAATAATGGCCAATAATATCCTGTTGTCCATATCATCCAGACCATACTCGTCAACACTGAGTGCTTTCAATGCATGTTTTGTGATACCCAGATCTATCTCGCCGTTACCCAATACCATCGCAAAATCCCTTACCCGCCTCAGCAAACCATTTGCAATACGGGGAGTTGCCCTTGCACGGCCGGCAATCTCAGCAGCAGCATCAGGAGAAATACTCACATGCAGAATTGTGGCAGAACGTTGGAGAATTTTTTTGAGTGTAGCAGCAGAATAATATTCAAGTCGTGACTTGATCGCAAACCTGGATAATAAAGGAGCAGTTAATAGTCCACTTCTGGTGGTGGCACCAATCAATGTGAATGGATTAAGGTTGATCTGGACACTACGTGCGTTTGGGCCAGAATCGATCATAATGTCTATTCTGTAATCTTCCATGGCAGCATACAGGTATTCTTCCACAACGGTACTAAGCCGGTGTATCTCATCGATGAAAAGCACATCATTGGCTTCCAGATTGGTGAGCAATCCGGCGAGATCTCCTGGCTTTTCGATGACGGGACCTGAAGTCTCTTTGATTTGAACACCCATTTCGTTGGCTACTATCCTTGACAATGTTGTTTTGCCCAGCCCGGGAGGCCCATGAAACAAGATATGGTCAAGGGCCTCGCCCCGCATTTTCGCAGCCTGGATAAAGATCTTCAGATTCTCTATGATCTGGCCCTGACCGGAAAAATCTTCCAGGACCGATGGCCTGATATGATTCTCAAATTCCTTGTCCGCAGCGGTAAGGGGTGCCTTATCCTTGTTCAAATGCTCATTAGCCATGGGTAAATTTACATTCCCTGTTCCGTAGAATAAAAAAAAAGCAGTTCGGGAAGTTTCACCGCCGATTATGGCCGTCTTCTCATACTGCTGCGAATCTTGACAAACGGGCTATCATATCAGGATCAGGGGAATTGGAAAGGTATTTTTCACGCTCGCTATACTTGCAAACGCCGGGGTAATCTCCTTTTGCATCTCCTATTTCAACGATAAGCTGAAAATGAAGATGCGGAGGCCAGTGGCCGTTTTCGTGAGGCAGACCCATATGTGCGAACGAACTCCCTTTGCTAATCCTCATCCCGGTTGTTATCGGCTCAAGGTCGGCTATCGATAAATGACCGTAGAGGCTATAAAACAGATCACCATCCAGTTCATGGCTGAGTATGATCGTGGCACCATAATCTCCAAAACGATCATTGAATGCGAATGAATGCACAACACTATCCAAAGGGGCAAAAATTGGAGTTCCGGCATTACCCCATATATCAAGACCAAGATGCAACCTGCGAGGCTCCTGACTACCCTCTCCACCATCAAAGAGCTTGCTCCTGCCATAGACTGTCCGATGTTCGCCATAGCCCCCAATGCCGTACAATGCCCCCGCTTCCGACAGGTGCTGATTAATGTAATGGGAATAGGCTTCTAAGTCTGATATTATTTCCTCTGTTAGGTCCGGGTTAGCGGAGGTCATGTCAAACTTTATGATCTTGTTTTTGAACGGGTCAAATGGTACAATGGGATGAAAATCATCGCGATGGACAAACAATACATGCTCTAACTCAGTCATAGGTTTTGTTAAATTAAATCAATCTGAAATACGAACGATCATTGCTTCGTTTATTTGGGATCATGAATAGAGCGATCACCCTTCTGGCTATCCTGCTTCTCTCTACAGTCTCTGTAAATGCACAGTCGATCACTGGTGTGTGGCGGGGGAAACTGAGCCGTGGCCTGAAGCACTATAACCTGGAATTGAAACTGATCCGTAACGGTGATAGCTTGACCGGAACCTCCTATTATTACCAATCCGCTAATCATTATTCAAGGTTCCGGGTAAAGGGGTATTTTGACAGGTCGGGTGATATTGTTTGGTGGGACAAAGAATTGATCGAGATGAAGGGTAGTAAGATCAGTTCACCTAATTCAGATCCCCTTCGTTTTGCTGCAGATTTCAACTGCCCCGGAAACGACGTCATGATGCTGGATGGTAATGCCGTAAAAGCTGAAGACGACGATAAACCAATGGAAGTGCATCTGTCAAAAATGGATCAGCCTTTGTTCAAAGATGAATGGGATGAAGTGATTGAAGATTTCCCATACTATGCCAGCGTACCCGGTCAAATCGATAGCATAGAACGAGGATCTGTAACTAGTTCCCCCGTTGCCTTGGAGAAGCCCAAAACAGAACCGGCTGCAAAAAAACCAGACCCTGTAAGTGCGCAACCTGCAGAAAAAAAATCGATGCCGCCGATAGTACTGTCACCACCAAAAGCTAAAACAATTGAAGAGAAATATTTTGAAAGAAAGAAATTGCTTGTCACTGAGATCCCTGTTTCGGGTGATTCCATAAAGCTGGCATTCTACGACCATGCCGAGATCGACGGCGATTCGATCACGTTATTCCTGAACGGCCAGTTTATCCACCAACATATACTGTTGAAGGCGCAGCCTTTTGAATTCACGTTAGCCGTTTCTAATCTTTCGGAAGATAACGAACTGATTATGGTGGCCGAAAACCTGGGTTCGATCCCACCAAATACGTCGCTCATGATCGTTTGGATCAACGGTGTAAGGCACGAAGCCCGGCTTGAAAGCACAGAAAACTCAAGCGCGATGATCAGGTTTACGAAAAAGAAGCCGCTTAATGAACAAGCTCTTCGTGGTGCACCAAAACTTCCCTGATATCTATTGATGAAAGCAAGGCATTTTCAAGCATCTCTGCATAAGCCTCAAAATAGCTGATCACATCCTGACGCTCATTCCTCTTGAGCCAGCGGAAACCTCCGCGTAAATGTTCCAGTACTTCCTTGTTGTCAAGGTATTCGAGATGGTGGATATCTGACGGTGTTAGCCCTACTTCTTTAAGCTTGGACAACATCAGTTCAACCGGGGCGTTCGTCACACCGCAGTAATCCTGCGCGAGTTCTGTCCATTCGCCTATCCCTGTTTGTGCGTAGCTCATGATCTCCTGCCGGGTTAAGGGCGTGATCACCTGCAGAAGGTTACCACAGTTACAGGCGCCGTGGTTTCCCCAGGCATAAGTTGCGCCAGCGCGCAAACGCTCTGCAGTTTCGCGCAGTGCATTGATCAGCGTAATATTAGGAGTTGCCATTGGAGCAATTTATGACAAACAACAAAGTTTTCGAGCGTTTGTTT
>JANMHK010000306.1:0-3840 GCA_031375135.1 Sphingobacteriales bacterium
CGACAATACCGAACTGATTTGGATTGACGATGGCAGCACCGACAACACCTTAAAGAATATACAACATATAACGTCTACGGATAGCCGCGTTAAAGCCGTTTCATTCTCAAGGAATTTCGGACATCAGGCTGCGTTGATGGCAGGCATTCAACAAGCCCGTGGAGAACTTACCCTGCTGATGGACGGAGACCTGCAGCACCCACCTGCCATGATCCCCCTCATGTTGAAAGAAATTGAACAGGGATATGACCTGGTTTCAGGGCGACGAAATGACGATAAAGGCATCTCTTTAAAATCATTGACAAGTCCTTTGTATTACCGCTTCCTGAATTTTTTGTCGGACACAGAGATCGAAAAAAATGTGGCCGATTTCCGGCTCTTCAATACAAAAGTGAAGGACGCCATCCTGTCATTCCCCGAAAGGGAGATCTTCCTGCGCGGGTTGTTCGGATGGATCGGATTTAAAAAAACATGCATTGATTATTCAGCTCCGGCACGGCATGCAGGAGCCTCAAAATATGGATCCTCAAAAATGTTTAGCCTCGGCCTGAGAGGAGTACTGGCTTTCAGTTTCAAGCCATTGAGAATTTCGCTTTTCATCGGTTTGGCGATATCCGTTTTTGCTTTTTGTTTTGCGATTTATGCCATGGTCATGTTCGCCCAGGAAAAAACAGTTCCGGGTTGGGCCTCACTGATCATTGCCGTGATGTTCCTTGGGGGGATCCAGTTGATCATGATCGGTTTGATCGGCGAATATATTGCGAGCCTGTTTAGCGAAACGAAAAGAAGGCCTTCGTTCATCGTGGATAAGAAAATCAATTGCTGATATGAAGCAATATCGCCCATTGCTTTATGTTCTCCTGATCACCACGCTAGCCTACTCCCCCGTCATTAGCTTTTTATTTGCCCTTAAGAATGATTTTTTTACCCAGTATTTCCCGCAACGTTTTTTTATTGGCGAAGCGGTTACCCATGGAATTTTTCCCTTGTGGAACCCCTATATCAATTACGGCATTCCGGTTTATGCAGATATGAATGGTGGCTTCTGGTATCTCCCCACCTGGGTCAACGCACTCTTCTCTGGCTACAACGCCTATAGCTTCACCATCGAAGCGTTCTTACATTTACTTGCTTCGGCTGCCGGCATGTACTGGCTCACCGGTTACTGGAAAATGAAAACAACAGTACGCATTATCGCAGCAGTATCATATGCTTGCAGTGGATTCAATGTGGGCCAACTACAGCATTTTAATTGGATCACTGCCGCTGCCTGGTTGCCCTGGTGCGTCAGAGCGATGTTTGAATACTACAACAAACCGAAACTTCTTACGGCTATCCCGGCCGTTCTGTTTTTTACGATGCTACTGACGGGTGCACACCCGGGTCTTATTATCGGGAGTATTTATTTCTTTACCGCACTAACGGTGATTCATCTATTACAGATAAAAAATGTTAGCGGCAAACTGCATTGGAAGTCGCCCCTTCTTTTGATCTTATTGCTGATCATTATGGTCTCAGGTATGGCCTGGAGCTACGGCGAACTGATCCCGCTTTTTACCAGGGTCAAACCTATAGCAGCAGATGAGATCCTGCTCAATGCCGTGGATACCCGTTCCTTTATGTCATTTCTACTGCCCCTGACTTCTGTTAGATCGGCATACGATATCGCCCTGCAGAATGTTTATGTAGGCATCACCATCTTTCTTTCAGCTGTTGCCGGACTATTCTACCTGAAGCAGATCAAAGCATACTATTTTCTCTTCATCTCCATTTTCTTTTTCTTCCTGGCTTCAAATCTGCCTGGTGCCGGCTTCGCCACTACCCATTTGCCACTGCTTAATTTTGTCAGACTGAACAGCGAATTCAGGATCTTCGGCATCTTAGCACTGATCGTATTTGGCGCCAATTGCCTTGACCACTTGTTAGCATTCCACCCTAAAACATTAGGCAATATTTTGCTCGCCACAGCATCCTTATTCCTTCTAATAGTTTTGATTCATATAGAAAACGTGTTCAACCTGTTCCGACACTGGCCCCAACTAAACAACAAGCTGGCCATCAAAGAATTTATCAACGGATTCAGTTTCAACCAGGCCTTCGTGGTTCAGTCTCCGATCCTGATTGTTCTTTGCACCATGCTATTCATCGTGTTGAAAAAGAAACCCAAATGGTTCCTGCATGTTGCCGTTCTTGACCTGGTCCTTGCCGTGTTCCTCAATTTGCCATTTACGGGCACAGGAATGCGCTCGGTGGCAGATATCCAACAAATGATCCATGCTGCTCCCAAAAGCTTCCCCATGCCTTCAATAGCCCCCGAAAGATCATACGCTGACTCCTATCCCAAAACCGATAAGATCATCGGCAACTGGAGTATGTACTCAAAAAATATTGGCGTGAAAGAATGGTATCCCTACCCTATCTTATTACGCGGATCAGAAAAATATTTTGAAAGGGATCACCAGCAGTCATACGAAAATGGACTTCCATTTATATATGCTGCATCTGCTCAAATAAGCATCACCGCATTTACCCCAAATCTGATTACGGTTCAGGTAAGGCAGCAAGGCGATGACAAACTCGTGATCAAGCAGAACCTTTATCCCGGTTGGGAAACCTCAATGGATGATAAGCATGTCAGGGTCGACACGATCTACGGCACATTTCCGAGTATTCCCCTGCAACCTGGCATTCATCGCGTCAGCCATGAATTTAAGAAGCCGATAATCAAAATATGGTTTGTGGTATACGCGGCCATATTCTCCCTCATGCTGATCTTTATGATCATCTCATCAGGTACATTTTCCCGTACCCGCTCTTGAAGTATTTGTCGGTTGAAGAATCATTGTAACGGTCGCCATTGATGCCCTGCAGATTAAGTTTTTCTATGCTCTTCCCGTTCAGGTTTGTAATGACCCGGTACAAATAGACGCCGTTGGCAAGCTTCTGCCCATACTGGTCAGTTCCATCCCATTTGAATTCAGTGATGTTCCGGCCAATATGAATGGGACCCAGTTCTTCCTTAGTGATCTCCCTGACGATCTTACCCGTGATGGTGAGGATCTGTATCCTCATGTTCTGTGGTATCTCATTACCAGTAAGAGTGAATACAAATGCTGTTGAAGTAGTAAACGGATTTGGATAATTCAGCAGATTAGAGATCATTGACTTGTTCACCACACTGAACACCACTTTGTATTCGATCAATCCTGATGCGTTTCCACTCTTATCTGAACCGGTTACGATCAACTCATAAAATCCATCTTGTTTGAACATAGGATTGAAATCAAGCATGGCCGTATTATCCTTTGTACCCCCTGTATTGACGGCAGGCGTGAACCTTAGGGTATCATTGTCAAAACGATACTCCCTGATCTCATTTCCCGGAAATTTCACCCGCACTTTCATCAATGAAGTGTCATCCAACAGCAGGAACTTGTTATTGTCGGTCAACTTGATCACAATATGAGGCCGTGAAGAAACAATGTCCTGGTTCAGGATATGTACCCCGTCAAAAGTCACATCCAGGGTAGGATCGTAATTATCTCCTTTGACTACAAATGAACGGTACAGGAAATTATTGAACAGATACTGTTCCGGCTGCGCATAGTTGGGATTGAAATTGACAAATATTGTATTCGCACCCACCAGGCTCCGGGTATCAATCGGGTACCGAAGCACCAGGGTATCTCCTTCTTTCAAAGGCTTTTGTTTGGGCACTACAACCTGCCGGGTCACATTGGATGGATCAGTAACTGTCATCTGCACGGCGATGCTATCGAAAGAAGATTGGCTAATATTTTTAAAAGGCAACTCGAGGATATATGGTTGCCCTACTTCTAC
>JANMHK010000308.1:0-3052 GCA_031375135.1 Sphingobacteriales bacterium
CTCCTTTTTCTCCCCAGGCGGCAGGTTATTCGCGGTTAGCTTATTACAATATCATACTTCCCCAACAAACCCGGCAGGCCAATTAAGGAGAACTTCGTCTTTTTCAAAACATTCCGGCCGGGATCGAAGTTGTAGTTGAACGAACTTGAAAAATCGACCCTGGTCAGGTTGGTACCTGCGAATATGGCGCGCTCCAGATTGCAGTGATCAAATATACAGCCGGTCAGGTCTGCTTCCGAAAAATCCACTTCTTTCAATTCACAGTTTTTAAATTTGGTGTTCGGGATCTTGAGTGCAGTAAATGAACTGAGGTTGAGGACGCAGTTCTCAAACTCGGGTGGATATATAAACGGAATACAATCGTCAAAATGAAGCCCCACCATCTTACAACCCTCAAATACCACTTCCCTGAATGAAGCCCTGCTGAGCTTCGCCATACTCAAATTCGTTTCTTTGAACTGGCAGCCCATGAATACCTTGCCCGACAAATCCACATTGGCCAGGTCGCAGTTCCTGAATATACAGTCTTCATACTCACCAGGCTGCAAAGGCGCCGCTTTAAAGTCAACCTTATCAAATATTTCGTCCAACATCTTCTTTATTTCCCAATCAAAATACTGATTTCAGATCAATTTGGAATTGATTGACCACTTGAACAACCATCCTTCGTCCTGTTTGTCCTCGTTACATTAAATTGCATGATGAGGTGGAAAGATGTTGTTCTGGTGGGGCTGATGTTCCTGCCCTTCGCTGCAGCCGCGCAGGTGATCAAGGGAAAGGTTTCGTCAGACAACCAACCCCTGGCCATGGCGAATGTGGTGCTCTACACTTCGGCCGACACCCTCAGGCCCGTTGTTTTTCTCACGACCGACAGTACCGGCAGTTTCCAGACCAAAGCTCCTTCGGCCGGCAACTATGTTTTACGAATTCAGCTGATCGGGTTCCAGCCCTATAAGCAGCTGATTAGACTGGAGCAGGACGCACAATTAGATGTCGGCAACGTAAACATGCAACTTTCTGGAAATACCTTGCAGGAAATAACGGTCACGGCACGCAAAAAAATGATCCAACGAACCAATACCGGTTTCACAGTGCAAACCGACGCCATCCTCACTCAGGCGGCAGGTACCGCAACGGATCTACTTGCCAATATACCTACGGTTCTAGTGGATGGCGAAGGGGCGATTTCAATACGCGGAAAGTCACCGATGGTACTGATCAACGGGCGAAATTCCAACCTTGGGGCGAACCTCGAAAGAATTCCTGCCAGCAGCATTGAGAAGATCGAGATTATCAATAATCCCGGCGCAAAATATGATGCCGATGCAGAAGGCGGAATCATCAATATTATCCTGAAGAAGAACGCCCAGAAAGGAACCAATGGCGCCTTTGCCCTGGGCGGCGGTTATGGTGCCCGAGAACGATTCAACAGTTCGGTACTATTAAATCAGCGTAAAGGCAATACAAATCTGGGCTTGCAATACGACAACCGAGTGGGCCGGCGAACCAGAACGATAACCGCCGACAGGGAAACCTTTGATGCGGATGATGATCATTACCTGGAACAGGATCGTTTCGACGAGCGAAAAGAGATCACCCATAACCTTAAACTCAATGTGGACCAAACCACCAAAAGAAAGGACCAGTTAAGTTTTGAAGGGATTTATGGATATGATAATGATTGGAATTATGAAACGCTGCTGAGCAAGTTTAAAGACCGTGTCAACCAGTTTACGCAAGGCAACCAACGAGTTTCAGATGAACGCCAGTTGGAACATAACTGGGAGGGCAGCTTAAACTATGTGCGCAAGTATTCCAATGAGAAAAAACAACTCGCGGCAGGGCTATCTCATTCCTATGGAAATGAATCAGAAAACACCCTGATCACTACTACCGCCGTGAATAAATCGGAAGAACTGATCGGGGACGATTTCCTGCAAAAAACCAGCAACCGGCAACGCACGCATATCACCACGGGAAGATTGGACATGAGTTGGCCAGTTGGCCCCAAGGCCATGATCGACGGTGGTTACAAAGGAATTCTGAGGAACGTGAATGCGAACTTTCAGAACGCCTACCAGGAGAACGGCGGGTTTGTTGTTGATCCTGTGTACAGCAATATTTTTGTTTTTGAAGAACAGATCCATGCCATTTATGGGACCTTTAGATCATCGTCGGGCCCCGACGATCAATGGAAATACGAAGCCGGTTTAAGGCTTGAGCAGATGAATAATAATGGGGAGAGTGATAAAGGGTCTTCAGCCTTCAGCAACAGCTTTTTCAACTTCTTTCCTAACCTGAATATCTCCCGCCGATTGGACGCGGGCTCGATGATCAAATTAAATATTGGCCGCAGGATCAACAGACCTGGACTCGGTCAGTTAAATCCATTTATAGATATCACAGATTCCCTTAACCGTCATGGTGGAAATCCTAACCTGAAGCCTGAACTGGTGAATACGGCCGAGCTCGGATGGGGAAAAGACTGGGAGCGTTTTTCTTTAAACGGAACCCTGTTTTACAGGAGGGGAACAAATACGATACTGCCCTATACCCAGCTCTTGCCAGGGGGCATTGCCTTAACCCAACCCGAGAATATTGGCAGCTCCACTTCAGTTGGGTTTGAAGGATTTATTACCACCAATTTTGGTAAGATCTGGAATTCAACCGCCAGTATCTCGATGTTCAACCAGAAAATCGAAGGCGCTCTAGATGGCGACAATTTGAACAGTTCAGTGTTCAGCTGGTATACCAAATGGGTGAATAATTTTAATATCGGCAAAAACACCAAGGCCCAGGTGCTCATTAATTATCAGGCACCTACGGCTATTCCGCAGGGAACGCGGATAGAAGTGTATAATCTGGATTTTGGTATGCAACAGAAGATCATGAAAGGGCGTGGGCGTGTAGGCCTTACCGTTACTGATGTATTCAATACCCTACAAAATGGGAGTCAGATCAATACAACAGATTTCACCAGTATACGGTATTCCAAGTCAGACACACGGGTGGTGCTGTTGACATTCGGCATGACCTTTGGAACAGCGTTCAA
>JANMHK010000316.1:0-4922 GCA_031375135.1 Sphingobacteriales bacterium
GTCCCGCTATCGGGGCGGCTTTTTTATTTCCCCGATCTTTCAATCAGCGCTACCTTTGGCAAAATTTATTGTTATGTCAGACCCACAGACCGCCAACCAATTGAATATTGAGATTTCAGAAGAAATGGCGGAAGGCCAGTACGCAAATCTTGCCATCATTACCCACAGCCATGCGGAATTCGTACTCGATTTTGTGAATGTAATGCCGGGCACTCCCAAGAGTAAAGTGAAGTCAAGAATCATCCTGACCCCGCAACATGCAAAACGTTTGATGAAGGCACTGGCAGATAATATACAGAAGTTCGAAGCGGTCAATGGGACCATCAAAGACATAGAAGAAATTCAGATCCCCATGCATTTCGGCGGACCTACGGCACAGGCATAGTGGGTATGAATATGGTTCTTCGAATACAGTCGAACAGAAAATACCACGCAATAAAAAAGCCCCTGTTGTAGGGGCTTCTTCATTAGTATCATTCGTTCATTACTTCTTAGGAGCTGCTGCTTTTGCAGGAGCCGCTGCTTTAGGGGCTGCTGCACCTTTAGCTGGAGTAGATGCTTCTTCCTGCTTCAACTGCCTTGTCATGGTAACAGATGCAATCGGAATCCTTGGAGAGTTAATGATCTCGTAGTGTTCCAGTTTCACATCTTCAACCCTGATGTTGCCGTTCAATTCCAGGTTTGTAATGTCCACTTCGATATTTTCCCTCAGGAATTTAGGAAGTGTTTTGATTTTAAGCGACTTCATTTTAGTCACCAGTTTACCGCCGGCTTTAACGCCAACAGATACACCTGTGAATTTAAGGGGAATCGTAGCTGTTACAGGTTTGTCTTCTACAAGTTCTAACAGATCAACATGGTTGAGCTTGTCGGATACTTTGTCAAATTGAAGATCCTTCAGAATGCATTTGTAGGTTGCGCCGTCAACCGTGACGTCAGCAAACTGAAATTCTGAAGTGTAAACCAGTGTTTTGAAAGCTACTTCAGGAGCTGAAAAAATCACCTCCTTTGCGCCGCCGTAAATTACACCAGGTACCATGCCCTGAGAGCGTAACGAACGCGCGGCTGATTTGCCCGTTCCGGTCCTCAGTTGTCCTTCGATTGTAATCGTGTTCATGTTATGAATATTAAATGTTGACTTTTTTGAGCCTAGTCATTCCTTCTCTGCGAATGGATAAACAGGCTGGTGATACTTTGATTCTTATAGGCATGTCTGATGGCAATGGCGAAAAGATCTGATACGGAAAGTACTTTGATCTTGGACGATTGGCTTTTTAGCGGAATCGTATCACAAACCACCAATTCTTCCAGTACACTGCTATCGATCGTGGCATAGGCATTTCCGCTCAGAACAGGGTGTGTGCAAAGCGCCCTTACACTCCTGGCCCCCTTGTCTTTCAGCAGTTTAGCTGCTTTTGTAAGGGTTCCTGCGGTATCGCAAATATCATCTATAAGAACTACGTCCCTGTCAGTTACATCACCAATGACCACCATGCTGGCGATCTCATTGGCCCTTTTCCGATGCTTATCGCAGATCACCATTTCGGCGTTGAAATAGCTCGCGATTTCACGGATCCGGTTCGCACTTCCCACGTCAGGGGCGGCAAAGGTAAGATTTTCCAGCTTAAGATTCTCTATATAAGGGATAAAAATGGCTGAGCTGTCGAGGTGATCCACCGGTATGTCAAAATAGCCCTGGATCTGGGGTGCGTGCAGATCCATCGTGATCACCCGGTCTGCGCCTGCCGCGGTTAGCAGGTTGGCAACCAGCTTAGCCCCGATGGCAACCCGGGGTTTATCTTTCCTGTCCTGCCGGGCATATCCAAAATATGGTATTACAGCGATGATTTTATAGGCCGAAGCACGCTTGGCAGCGTCTATCATCATCAGTAATTCCATGATATTATCCGACGGAGAAAATGTGCTTTGCACAAGGAAAACATAATCGCCTCGTATACTTTCGAGGAAAACAGGCTGGAATTCACCGTCGCTGAAACGTTGGATATTGATCTTACCCAGATGGTCTCCGAAACGTTGGGAAATTCTTTCTGCTAAGTACTGTGAACTGGTGCCAGAGAAGATCTTGGCAAGCGGTGAAGTTCTTTCCATAAAGCTGAATGAGCGGCAAAAATATACATTAGGGGAGTATGGAACAAAAGAAATGGGAAGAGTATTCCACCACTCTTCCCACAAATCGATAAGGGCCTATGCTGCAAGGGTTTGCAGTTCACCCGGTCTAATGTATATGCCAGGCAACAGGGATATCGAAGGGCGGGAACCCTGATATCCTTGTTGTTGCCGGAATTATTTGATGGAAGCGACCATCGAAGCAGTTGCGGCTGTATTGATCTTCTGAACAGATTTACTCGATAAGATCGGGTATTTCGATGGATTCATCGCTTTGTACAGTGAAGTGCAAACGAAAACAGAGAAGATCAGGACCACGCAGTACATGCCAATGCAGAACAGGAAGGGCTGCAGCGAGCCAATGATGAGCTGACGGTTGGATGGTTTCATGGATATTGGTTTGGTTTTATTAGGACTGGATTACAACACTAAAATAGATACGATATGGCGGGCCGACAAGAGCAAAACTTCCCAATTTTGAAGTGGGCAAAAGACGATAGACCCAGGGAAAAACTACGGTTAAAAGGCGTAGAAATACTGAGCGATGCAGAACTCGTAGCTATACTGTTGCATAACGGGACGCGGGATAAAACGGCAGTGGACCTGGCCAGGGAGCTGCTGGTGCAGAGTAAACATAACCTGCGGGAGTTAGGGCGGCTTTCCCTGAAGGAGATCATGAAGACGAAAGGAATAGGAGAGGCGAAGGCGGTCACGATACTGGCGGCCCTTGAACTGGGGCGTCGAAGGCATGCCGTGGAGAACCTGGAAAAGACCATCATTTCGGGTTCCTCGTCCGTTGCCACCTATTTGCAAACATTATTCTGTGATTACGACCATGAAGTATTTGTCGTGCTGTTTTTAAACAGGGCCAATAAGATCAATCATATGGAGATCATCAGTTCCGGGGGCATGAGCGGGACTGTGGCAGATCCAAGGATGATCCTTCGAAAGGCACTTGAAGAGAAAGCGGTCAGTATCATCCTCTGTCATAATCATCCGTCAGGAAGCCTGAGGCCCAGTGTAGCAGATCGGGAGCTGACCAATAAGATCAAGGAAGCCGCAAGGTATTTCGACATCATGGTGCTCGATCATATCATTGTGAGCCATGAGGGGTTCTTTAGTTTTGCGGATGAAGGAATCATGTAAGTGAGTTAGCCGGGGTCGTTAGTGAGTTAGCCGGTTAGTGTGCTGGCCGGCTAGATGGTGAGTGGGTTAGTGCATTAGTTTCTGCACTCGTTTTTGCACTCGTTAATGCATTCGTTTCTGCATTCGTTTCTGCATTCGTTTTTGCACTCGTTTTTGCACTCATTAATGCATTCGTTTTTGCATTCGTTTCTGCATTCGGCCGCATTCAACATTTAACGGCCATCCCGCCTTTTATCAAGTGCGATTTTCCTAGCTGGGGATGGCGTCTTGTTCTTTATTCTGTGAAATGCTTGAAGGGGTGATCAGGATATCTTCGGGCTTAATTTCCTTTTTCACGAAATACATATCGATTTCGCCTACGTTCTTGGCATATATCTTACCGCGGTATTCGCATTCAAATTGATCTTTGATCAATTCATAAGTAGAAGCTGAAATATTGAGCATGCCGGGCTGGCCATTGCTTTCCATACGGCTGGCAATGTTCACCGCGCTGCCCCAAATATCGTAAGCATATTTTTTCTTGCCCACTACACCGGCAACAAGGGAACCGGTGTTGAGGCCCATCCTGATCTCCCATTGGGCTAGGCCAGCATCCTGTCGAGCCTGATTTTTCTTTCTCAGGTATTCCACAATTTCAAGTCCGGCTCTAACCATGTCAATCGGGTGGGTGGTACTTGGGGTGGGGATGCCACCGGCGCACATATAGGAGTCACCAATGGTTTTGATTTTTTCGATACCATATTTGTCAATGATCTCATCCATTTCAGTGAAGAACTCATTGAGCTCGGCGGTGATTTCCTGAGGCGTTAATGTTTCTGCAATGCGAGAGAAACCCACAAAATCCGTGAACATGACCGTGGTGCTTTCGTAATAACGTGGTTGGGACTTTCCGGTTTTTTGAAGTTCGGCCGCCACTTCGAATGGCAAGATATTTAGGAGCAGGCCTTCAATTTCTGCCTTACGTAGATCGAGCAGTTTATTGGTTTTAATTTTGTTTTTATAATCACGGTAAAGGATCACGATCAAGGTTACAACCAGGGCGAAGCCAATGAGGAATGCGTTTCGAACGAGTTTCTGGCGCCCGATTTCCTGTTCGGCAATTTGAAGATCTGCCTTGCTCAGTTTGATTTCTTTTTCTGCCAGTCCCAGTTCGAATGCACTTTGGATACTATCTGTTTTAAAGTTTGCCAAAGAGTCGGAAATTCTGGAGTAGGCGTTTTCATTGATGTAAGCGAGTTTGTAGTTCTGAAGTTCACTAAAAGTGCCGGCCAGTCCTTTGTAAGATTGTTTCAGTTGCTCCGTAGTATGGGCTTCGTCGGAAAGTTTTTTGGCTAGTTCGAAAAATGTTATCGCAGTTGAATACTCTCCTGTTCTAGAATAATTTTCCCCGAGCAAAAGTGCTGCGTCAGATTTGTACAGTTTGTTATCCTCTGCAGTACTGAATCCTTTTTCAAGCCAAATTTTTGCTTCAGCATACTGCTTTCTTTTCTGGTAGACCTTTCCAATGACATTGTAGATATGGGGAAGCTTTGAATCATTATTCGCCTCGGCAGCTGCTTTTGCAAGCATGATAAGCTTATAGGCCATGCTGTCGTCACCCCTGTTCAGGTAAACTTCGGCGGTATTAGAATTAGCGCCTGCAATGATTC
>JANMHK010000320.1:0-2252 GCA_031375135.1 Sphingobacteriales bacterium
TCCGGTGCCCGCTGCAGTGATCTTATAGTACAGCCCGCTAGGATGCTTAATCGCTCCCGTAATGCCTGCAGTGGCCAGGTATTGTTCTACCCCCAACACTTCAGAAGCCGGCGCGACAGCTGTGGGATCTTTATAAGGGCAGGACTCTTCTTTCTTACAAGTCGTCAACAGGATACCGCACAAAATAACTAACAGACTGATTTTCTTCATGTTAAGCGTTTTCAAGTGTGCAAAGATAATGGCATGAGGCTTTAAAATTTCCCCGCACTGGATAACTGCCCATTTTTAACATACTAGGGTTTCCTGCGAGTCAGCTCTAAATAATGCTGCTCATTCTTTTCCCATTGGAACTTCTTGTAAAAAATGGCCACAAAGATGGCGATTAACAGCACTGCAAATACCAAGACAAGCGGATTGAACTGACTGCTGCCTACTGCGTCTGCCCTTTTGTACCAGAAACGGCCGGCTATGAAGTTGATGAGTAGCGGTAAGGAGACCAGCACACCTAGCGGAAGGCCAAACAAAAGCTGGTATTTAAGGGTCGCCCGCTTTTCCCTGTTTTCCTTCCAGAACTCCACAAATTTCTGCTCTTCTTCTGTCAGCATACTACAAATTTCCCGAAGATAATATTCACAGCAAAAATTCGTTTATATTCATATACAATACCTTAGAGCGGAATAAATAAATATCCTGTGAAAGTTTCTGATATATTACTCAATTACCTGCTCAAACATAAAACCCTGCCCCTGCCCGGCCTGGGTGTTTTTAACCTGACTGGCTCCTATGCCATTTCTGAAGAGGACAAGAAGGTCATATTGCCAGCCGGGGCGGTAGAATTTATTCTCGATCCACATACTGCTGAAGATCCTGAGCTGATATCAGCGATCGCTGCTGAAACAGTTAAATTTAAACCACTGGCGTCCTCGGATCTTGAGTCCCTTATCCTACAGGGAAAACAATTGATGAATATCAGCAAGCCCTTTCTCATCGAAGGCATAGGCACACTGCAAAAAAATCACCGAAATGAGATTGAATATATCCCGCTTGTGGATGAGATCAATCGACACGATACTGATTTGAGGTTGGAAGAACCAGGTGAAGCCATTCGTTTTGACGACAATTATCTAAGGCCGACAGCCCGCAAGGGTAACAACAATAAATCAAGGAGTATCACATTTGCCTTAATGATGCTAGCCGGCATTATTATTCTTGGCCTGGTGGGATACTATTTTTATCAGCAGTCCCGGGATCGAACTGTCATTTTAGAACAACCTGTCACTGAGGATAGCTCCGTCAATAATTTTTCTACACTTCCGGTTCCTGCTCCCGACAGTTCAAAGATATCGCTACCTGCCGACAGTGCAACTAAAGCTATAGTGCCATTAACGATAGATAGTGCAAGCTTCCTGGTGGTGGTGGAAAGGGCAAAAAAAGAACGGGCATTAAAACGATATGCAGATCTGCGTGAGTGGGGACATAAAGTAATCATGTCCACCCAAGATTCAGTTGACTTCAAAATATCCTTCCCCATAAAAGCGCCTTTATCCGACACCGCCCGTTACCGGGATTCCCTATCCAGTTTTTTCGGCAAGAAAGTATGGATCGAAATTAAGTAAGTATGTCCTCAAAGAACCGGTGGATATTTATATTGCTGCTGGTAGTTACAGCAGCTGACCTGTTTTTTGCGCGTAGTGATCATCCTGGCAGGATGATCACAAAACCTTTATTGATGCCCCTGCTGTTCTGGGCCTATGTCATGGGACAACCAAACCATTCGGGATTCGCGCGACTCATTATGGCCGCGCTTTTTTTCTCGTGGTTGGGCGATATCTTTCTCCTCTTTGAAAAGATCAACGGCATCTTTTTCATACTGGGGCTTTCCAGTTTCCTCACTGCTCACATATTGTACATTCTGTATTTTTTGAAAATTAAAACAGAGCGCAGTTCATACCTGAAAAAAAGACCCTTGATGCTTTTGGTGATCGTCGTGTATACCATTGAATTGGTCTTTATCCTTTGGCCAAATCTGGGCGGGCTCAAACTGCCCGTTTTAATATATGCTTTGGTGATCGGCACTATGTTAGCAACGGCGGCATGGCAATACGAAAAGATCCCGTTGAAACCCGCACTACTTTTTGTCGGCGGCGCATTCCTGTTCGTTTTATCCGATTCTGCTTTGGCCCTGAATAAATTCCATCAATCTTTTGATGGAAGCGGACCTTTTGTAATGTTGACCTATGTAGGAGCACAAT
>JANMHK010000370.1:0-4225 GCA_031375135.1 Sphingobacteriales bacterium
GACTGGAAAAGTCCGAGCATCAGGCTTTTCGCCCTGCTTTGTTCCATGTTTACAGGCTTATACGTCAACAATTCATCCCCGTTGTATTCTTCTTTATTCCATGTGGTTCTGATGATGCTATCCGCCGCAGGTGCTCGTTCAACGATTGGCTTCATCAGCATAACAGTGAGGGACGCTTCCTTTCCTGATGTCTCGATCTGGTATTTAGCCCTCAAATACATCCGGTATTGTTCACGCTCTTCGTCTGATAGCTTGGCACTATCGGGTAGACTTTCAAATTTGTTCTTATACCTGTAATACATCCGGCTGGCCTCATCGCTATCCTTGCCAACATTTCTGCCATCTTTATTGCCCAGGAAATTCCAACCATGGATATCATCCACAAAGCCGTTCTTGTCATCGTCGATCCCATTGCCCGGAATCTCCTTGCTGTTAAGCCAAAGCACTGGCTTCAGGTCCTCATGGGCTGTGTCAATTCCGGAGTCAATGATGGCAACAATAACTTCCTGTTTGGGCTTCTTATTTTTTAGAATCGTGTTGTAAGCTTTTTCTACGCCGATGCCGTATACGCCGTCTTCCTTCAAGTCAAGCAGGTGCCAGCCTTTTGGAACTTCTTTCAAAGATTTCTGGGCAACAGAGAAAAATGGGAGGGCGAGCAATGCACTAAGGGCTAACAAGTAACGAAAGGTCATCAACATATGATTTTACTTAACTCAAAAATACTTATGCTATACGTATCATAACATCCCGCCCATAGATTTTGGGAGAGATTTGGCAACTTAGATCTGGAACTTTATTCCCTGAGCCAGGGGCAGTTTGGTTGAATAGTTTATCGTATTGGTCTGCCTTCTCATGTATGTCTTCCACGCATCACTTCCGCTTTCCCTGCCGCCGCCCGTTTCTTTCTCCCCTCCAAATGCACCTCCAATCTCAGCACCACTGGTTCCGATATTCACATTGGCAATGCCGCAATCACTTCCTGCCTGCGATAGAAACAGTTCGGCCTCCCGTAAATTCAGCGTCATAATAGCAGAGGAAAGTCCCTGCGGAACGCCGTTCTGGATAGCCATTGCTTCTTCCATGGTGCTATATTTCATGATATACAGAACCGGTGCAAACGTCTCTTCTCTCACAATGGAATAACTCGGCTCTACCTCAACAACACAGGGTTTAACATAGCAGCCGCTTTCATATCCTTCCCCCTCAAGCACTCCGGGCTCCACAATAAACCGGCCGCCCTCAGCTTTACATTTTTCAACGGCTTGCAGATAAGCAGTCACAGCTTCTTTATCGATCAATGGTCCCACATGGTTCAGTTCGTTCAACGGGTCGCCAATTCGCAATTGTCCGTATGCTTTTTGTAACAGATCAGTGAACTGATCATACACTGATTCATGAATAATAAGTCTCCTGGTGGAGGTGCATCTTTGTCCGGCCGTACCCACCGCTCCAAATACTGATCCAATCACGGCTACGCTCATGTCCGCCGATTCCGAAATGATGATGGCATTATTGCCGCCCAGTTCAAGCAGGCTTTTACCCATTCGTGCGGCTACGGCAGCGCCTACCGCCTTTCCCATCCGGGTTGATCCTGTGGCCGATACAAGAGGTATTCGCTCGTCTGTACTAAGCCATTGGCCAGTTTCCCTGGCACCGATCACCAGGCAACTAACGCCCTCGGGTACCTGATTTTCACGAAAAACCTCTGCCACGATCTTCTGACAGGCTATGGCACAAAGGGGTGTTTTTTCTGATGGCTTCCACACCGTTACATCACCACAAACCCATGCAATAGCCGCGTTCCAGCTCCAAACGGCAACAGGGAAATTAAAAGCAGAAATGATTCCGGTAATGCCTAGTGGATGCCATTGTTCATACATCCGGTGTCCGGGTCGTTCACTGTGCATGGTGAGCCCGTATAACTGTCTGGAAAGGCCTACAGCAAAGTCGCAGATGTCGATCATTTCCTGCACTTCCCCAAGGCCTTCCTGCAGACTCTTGCCCATTTCCCAGGATACCAGCCTTCCCAGTGGTTCTTTAAATTCCCGAAGCTTATTTCCCAATTGCCTTACCATTTCCCCTCTGCGTGGTGCAGGCCATAAACGCCATTCCCGGAATGCTTCTTCGGCCTTCGATACTACGGCCTGATAGGATTCCTGATCAGCTGTAAATACGGCCGCAATCGCTTTGCCGTCAACTGGGGAAAATGAAACAATGGAATCGCCGGAAGAACCCAGCCAGTGCTGGCCGGTAGATAGGCCATGATTATGGGAAGAAATGCCGAGTTGCTCCAGGAAGTCTGACATAATTACGTATTGAACCGCAAAGTTATGAAAATGG
Source organism: Sphingobacteriales bacterium (assembly GCA_031375135.1). GTDB lineage: Bacteria > Bacteroidota > Bacteroidia > Chitinophagales > Chitinophagaceae > Pollutibacter. Next base: position 2,341 of record JANMHK010000370.1, read on the forward strand.
GGGAGGGAATCAGTATTGCTCCGCGTCGTTGGGAAAATCCTTTGCTTTTACATCATTTATGTAGTGTTTGACGGCATCTGTCATCACTTCATGGAGGTTGGCGTACTGCCTCAGGAACCGGGGTTTGAATTCATGGTTGATCCCAAGCATATCGTGCATCACCAGTACCTGCCCGTCGCAGTATTTCCCCGCGCCAATGCCTATGGTTGGAATAGTAAGGCTTTCAGAAACCTGTTTGGCGAGGATGGCTGGGATTTTTTCAAGCACTATGGCAAAACAACCGGCCTCCTGCAATATTAGGGCGTCCGACATCAGTTTATCGGCTTCCACTTCTTCACGCGCCCGAACCTGGTAAGTACCGAATTTATAAATGCTCTGTGGTGTCAACCCTAAATGCCCCATGACAGGAACTCCCGACCCAACAATGCGATGTACACTTTCAATGATCTCTTTCCCACCTTCCAGCTTTACCGCATGGGCACCCGTCTCTTTCATGATCCTGATCGCCGAATTCAGGGCCTCTTTTGAATTTCCCTGGTAAGTGCCAAAAGGGAGGTCAACCACTACCAGGCAGCGATGAATTCCCCTAACGACGGACTGGGCATGGTAGATCATCTGGTCGAGGGTAATCGGTAGGGTGGTCTCGTGGCCGGCCATTACATTGCTGGCTGAATCTCCTACCAGGATCACATCGATTCCTGCCGAATCAATGATCCGTGAAGAAGAAAAATCATAAGCGGTAAGCATCGCAATTTTTTCTCCCTTTTCTTTCATCATCGTCAGGGTATGCGTGGTAATGCGTTTGACTTCTTTATTGACGCTCATAATGTTGATCAATGGTAGAAAACGAAAATAGGCAAATGGTCCGACTGAATCTGAATATTATTTCATGATCTCCCCATACAAATGGTTGATGAGACCGTCAGCAAGACCAATTTTGGGTACATAGATCTCCGTGCAATCTGCCCAACGCATTACATTGATGTAGATCAATAAAGCGGGCACAATAACATCCGCCCGGTCTTCCCGAAGTTTATAGGCGCTCATTCTTTCCACGAGCGAGAAGTTACTCAACTCTTTGTAATAGTCCCTTAAGGTGTCAATAGAAAGCGGCTTGCCTTCCTTTCTTTTGGACAGGGAAAAGATCTTATTGATGTTACCGCCTGACCCGATCGATATGATATGTTTAAGGCTCTTGGTAACCTGTTTGATCTCGTCTTTCATGTTATCCCAGGTCTGCTCGGTCACCATGTCTTTCAAGATCCGTATGGTGCCAATATTAAAGGATTTCTTATAGATCAGTTTTCCGTCACTGAAAAAAGTAAGTTCGGTACTACCGCCACCCACATCAATATATAAATAAGAATCTTCCTTACTCAGGTTTTCAGCAATGTGATTTTCGTAGATCAGGCTGGCCTCGTAATCGCCGCTGATGACTTCAATATCAATTCCTGTTTCAAGATTTACCCTTCGGATGATGTCCTTTGCATTTGATGCATCGCGCATAGCTGAGGTAGCACAGGCAATGACATTTTTTACTCCGTAGGCGTTCATCAGGTGCTTATATGCGATCATGGTCTGCATGATCATATTGATCTTTGCCTCAGAAATAACGCCTGTTTCAAATACGTCAAAACCCAGACGCAGCGGTACACGCACAAGGTTTAATTTCAGAAACTCCGGCTCCCCGTTGTTCTTGATGGTCACTTCTGTGATTAACAGTCGTGCAGCATTACTCCCTATATCGATTGCAGCAAGTCTCAACGCGCGCTTTTAACTCCCAATATAATTATGAAACCACGGGAATGGTGATAAGATTAATCCACAGTTGTCAATAACTGTTCTTAACTCGCTCTGGAGGCCTTCTTCAATGCTTTTGAATACA
>JANMHK010000394.1:0-2208 GCA_031375135.1 Sphingobacteriales bacterium
AGAATGCCTATGCAGATATGTGGCGACTGAAAGAAAATGCAAAACGCAATGGCAGCCTCTACCCTACACATGGTCTTGGCCCTATTGCACAGTGCATGGATATTAATCGTGGTGACCGGATGGACTATCTCGTTAGTGTTAGCACAAACGACTTCAGCCTTGGTGTTATGGCGCAGGAAATGGCCGCCAAAGATCCTTTCTTCAATGAGTTTGTGGGCAAGCCATTCAGGGGCAATATGAATACCACTACCGTCAGAACCGTCAAGGGTAAGTCCATCATGATCCAACACGACGTATCATCGCCACGCCCATATTCAAGGTTGCATGTACTAAGCGGCACAAAAGGTTCAGCACAAAAATACCCAGAGCCCGAAGACAGGATATCATTCGGACACGAATGGGTGAAGCCGGAAGAACTTAAAAAACTTTACGAACAATACACACCACCCATCGTGAAACATATCGGGGAGATCGCCAAAGAAGTTGGTGGACACGGAGGAATGGACTTCATCATGGACTGGAGACTGATTGATTGCATCAGAAATGGTTTGCCGCTGGACCAGGATGTATACGACGCAGCATCATGGACATCAGTAGGACTGCTCAGCGAAAAATCAGTGGCATCAAGGTCAAAGTCCATAGACATACCTGATTTCACCAGGGGAAACTGGAAAATAAATAAACCCGTTAACCTGACCCTTGATGGCGGAGGCAATACCGGCGTCAGGAAAGTGGTGAAAGACAAATAAGTTCTACTACTGAGATACAACGATGAAGAACAGGTAAAACAAACTGATCAACAACAGGCTGAAAGCGAAGTCAATGGCTATTGTTTTCTTCATACGATACGGATTAAAAAAATTAAAGGCTGAATGACATCCATTCAGCCTTTAAAATTGTGCCAATATCAAGTTTGTCAGTTACTTTTTTAATCCTATGGCTGGCAGCGATCTATCTCTGATCAACTGGTTAAGTTGCTGAAGATCAGTACCAACAAGGGTCTTCAATTTATTCAGGGCCACGTCTGACTGGGCAGAAAGATCTGAAAATACCTCTTTTGCCTGTCTGCTTGGAGCCATGGCCCCGCTCCTCGCCGTTCCATATAAACCACTGAGCTTGTCATTTAACCTGATGGGATAATTCAATACATCCTGTCCGCTCTTCGCTTTCGTTTGATGCAGGATTTCTTCAATACTGGTCAACTGTTTAACAATCGTGTCGGCCTTCTCTTTCACGTCATTAGGTATATCCTTTCCCTGCCTTGCCGTAAAATCATTGATCTGCGTACGCAGCAACCGGATATCCTTTACACCAACCTGCACTTCATTGTATTTATTCTGTACCTGCTGCAAAAATTCAAACTGTGCTTCGTAATCCTGCTGGCTGATCTTGTAATTTGGATCCGCTAAAACAGTAAACGGAACTTCTGTTGAGTCGTTCCCCACTTTTATTTTTACATAGTAATTTCCAGGAGCAGCTACTAGTGGCGGGGGAACACCGTTCCATATGATCATGCCATCTGCTTTCTCGGCATTCCCGTATTTAAGATCCCAATTGAACTGGTTCATTCCTTTACTCAATTCCAGTTTGTATTCCTCCGATGTTGTTGCGTACTCTTTGATCAATTTTTTGTTCTTATCGAAGAGGGCTACAGAACCTTTCGTGCTGTCCGTGACATTCGGTTCATAAAAATTAACTACAGGTCCTTTAGGCGGATTTGCGCCGGCATTTTTCGGTTCGGGATCATTTGAAGAAGGATAAATGCCCATTCGATAAGAAGGGTTGACATCAAACACGTGCAGGGCTTTGGAAAGATATTCCGGTTTCCATTGTTGGACAATGGTAAGATCATCGATCACCCAAAACGCCCGGCCTTGTGTGGCTACAATCAGGTCATTGTTTTTTATGGTAAGATCAGTAATGGGCACGATAGGCAGATTCAATTGAAATGGCTTCCAATTGGCACCATCGTTATAACTGATGTACATGCCATATTCTGTTCCCGCATACAATAGTCCGCGATGCTTTTTATCTGCCCGCATAGCCCTGGTGAAATGCATATTACCGATGCCCGAAGTGATCAGCTTCCAGGATTTTCCGTAGTCTTCCGTTTTATATATATACGGCGTGAAATCATCCATCTTGTATCGGGTACCAATGATATACGCCGCTCCTTTTGTGAATGGATCTGTTTCTATGCAGTTCCAC
>JANMHK010000404.1:0-12248 GCA_031375135.1 Sphingobacteriales bacterium
TGAATGAGTTCACACCGATCACATCCCCGAATTTATTCACCAACGGACCGCCACTGTTTCCGGGATTGATCGCCGCATCGATCTGGATAAATTTTAGTCCGTCGCGTATCCTGTTCATCTTACTCACCACACCCTGTGTAGCCGAATAGTTTAAGCCGTAAGGATGCCCTATCGCAATAACAGAATCTCCATCTTTGATATCATTATAATTGCCCAGTTTTACTTCTGGAAACTCTACAAGATCCGGTGGCAGCAAAAATGCCAGATCATGTTTTGAATCGGTAAATAAAACCCGGGAGATCACTTTTTGAAAATGCTTCCCCGCGATCGTCACTTCAGCAAAATCCTTTACCACATGTTGGTTGGTAATGATCAGGTCAAACTCCTTGATGTAAAATCCGGTACCTGTACCACTTTGAGTAGCGATCTGGATCACAACATGCTGATATGATTCTATAATAGATTGTGCTGTACTAGCTTCCATGCGTTTATTTTACTCCTTCTAAATTCAACCCCTGGATCTCATTCAAAAAACTCTGATTAAAACTATTAATACTTTCGTAACGGATGTTTGATGCTTTCCACATCAAACCCGGGTATTTTTCTGTCCAGGCACTGATGATCTTTTCAACTCTTTCTTCTATCTCCTGCTTCTCAAATTGATTCGAAGCAGCATCGTACAGCTGCCCCTTGAAGTCCAGCGCATGGAAAAAATCCGGATAGTTTATTTCCATGAACATTTGTACCAGCAAATTCAGCGGCTTGGGAAGACTATACGAATACTGGCAAAATGAGATGCCATATTCCATAATCTGTCTGGCTATTTCCGGGTATTTATTGTCTTTATACCACAGCATATTCTGTATGGCAGTATTGATTGCTTCTGCGATTACCTTATGCGGTTGCGGTGCCACGATCGAAAATGTTGAAGTGGATCGGAACAGGAACGGTAAGATCTCCTGGTCTTTTTTCTCAAGCATCTTACGATACGCTTCGATCATCAAATGATTTTTTTCCTGTGCCGACCGATCTTCTTTGCTAAAATAAATGCTGACCAGCTTCTCCATCTCCTGAAGCAGTTTGCCTTCAGGGGCGATCAAATAATCCAATCGATACCCGAGCGCAAGCAGCATATAAGAAATTCCCCCAGCCAGCTTATCCTTGTCGAGCGTTTCTATATACCCTACCATGTCTTTAATGAAACTCCTGAAATAAATCAGTTTAACCCGTTTCTCGTGATCGGGCAGCTCTTCGATATGGTCCGTGTCGATCTGCTCAAGGGTGGCAAAGTCCTGCACGAGCAGATCATCTTGCTTATCTGCCTTCGTGGCCAACTCTTTAAGCCCGTAGTACAATTTGTTTGGATTGGCAGTTTCGATTTCGCTGTCGAACCGCATACAGATCTTATTCTCGTTTAGGGTGTACCTGCTGTAATAGAGCAAATAGTTCTGCTCCAGCAGGCGTCGCATAACGGGTATGCTGGGTTCCGGCATCCTCGCCAGAGTTACTTCGGCAGAGAGCCTTTCGGCACTGCAGGATCCCCGAACCACTTTAGAACCCTGGTAAATGGTAAAATTCAGCAGTTCGCCTTTTCTGTCGGTCTCGACATTTCGTACCGAGTCATCCCTCAAATACTCAAAAAACGCATCGACACTTTGTTGATATTGCCGGGCTTTAAATAGATTGTCAGCTTCGGTCCACTGGTTGACCTGCTTCACGGTCTTATTGTTATCGGAATATCGGCCGAATACTATATCCGGCCTGGGTTGCGCCGCTTTCCTAAACCAACCGAAAAGCTTATCAAACATGGATTTTATAAGGGGTTTTTGGATATACAAGTTAACATAGAATCACGGGTAAAATGTTTAAAAATCACGGATTTTAATAAATTCTACCCCCTTATATTTGCTCACAAACCAAAACTTCATGAAGTTCATCGTATCCGCGTCTGCTCTCCTCAAACAACTGCAACAGATCAATGGTGTGATCAACGCTAATACCGTATTACCGATTCTTGAAGATTTTCTCTTTGAGATCGAAAAGAACAGACTGACCGTTGTGGCAACCGACCTTGAAACTGTCATGAAAATCCATATGGATATTGAGGCGAAGGATAGCGGTAAGGTATGCATACCTGCAAAGATCCTGATGGACTCCCTGAAGAACTTGCCCGAGCAACCCCTTACATTTAATATTGATAAGAACTTCGGTATTGAAATCACCAGCGACAATGGAAAGTATAAGGTGATGGGTGAAAACCCGGACAACTTCCCGAAAGAGCCATCTGCAGATACCACAACCTCTTTCAGCATGTCCTCTTCTGCCTTGCTAACAGCAATTAATAAAACGCTGTTTGCCGTGAGCAACGATGATCTGCGGCCGGCCATGACCGGTGTTTTCTTTGAATTGGACAAGAAGGGCCTGACCGTAGTAGCTACAGATGCGCATCGCCTGGTAAAATACAAGCGGACGGACGTGAGTTGTCCTAAAGCAGACACGTTTATCGTGCCTCGCAAACCGCTGAATTTGTTGAAGAGCTCGTTACCCGATAACGATGATGAACTGAAAGTGTCCTATAACGGCAACCACCTTTTTGTGGACCACGGATCTACGCAAATGGTCTGCCGACTGATCGACGCCCGTTTTCCCGACTATAAAGTGGTGATCCCCGGTGATAACCCTTATAAGATGAATCTTCTTCGTACAGATTTCCAAAGCTCCCTGAGGAGGGTAAGCATCTTCAGTAATAAGAGTACGAACCAGGTTGCCCTAAATATCTCCGGCTCAGAACTACAACTCACCGCGCAGGACGTAGACTTCAGCTTTGAAGGAAACGAACGCATGAAATGTCAGTATGATGGAGAAGATATGCAGATCGCCTTCAACGCACGTTTCCTGATCGAGATGCTATCCGCCACCGACAGCGAAGAGGTCCGGATGGAACTTTCCACGCCTACCAAGGCGGGAATCATCAAACCCTCCGAGCAGGGCGAAAATGAAGACCTGCTGATGCTCGTTATGCCCTTGATGTTAAACCAGTAAGACAATTGGCTAATTAGCTGATTGGCTTATTGGCTAATTATTAAGGTGCCGGGCTTGATAAACATTTTTTACTGGCTAATCAGCTAATCAGTAAATTAGCTAATTAGCCAATTTGCTTATGAACCCCATTTTTGAGTTTTTCAATGGCCTTGAAAACAGGCCCCTCCAACGATTTTCGTTCTTTGTCGGCGGTATGCTCCTGCTCTGGGTTATTGAAGGCGCGATCCCGTTGATCTTGATGAATTATAAAAAAACAAAGGCGCGTCATGCTTTTGTTAACCTCGGCTTTACGGCCATGCACTTCGTGATTCATACCCTGTTAGCCGTGATCATTTTGCTCATCGCCGACTGGACCAAAGAAAATCAATTCGGTATCGTTTACTGGACAAAGGCGAATATGCTCTGGACCATCATTATTTCCGCGCTTGTCCTGGATTTCTTCGGCGGCTGGCTTGTGCATATTGTAGAACATAAAGTACCCCTGTTCTGGCGTATGCACATCATCCATCATGCAGATAATAATGTTGACGTCACTACCGGCCTCAGACATCATCCCCTGGAAAGTGTATTTCGCGGACTCTTCTTTATGATGGGTATCCTGGTAGCCGGAGTGCCCATGTACGCCGTGATGATTTACCAAACCCTATTGGTGTTTTTCACCACCTTCACGCACGCCAATATCTCCTTACCACCAGCCATCGATAAGCTGCTAAGCTATTTTCTGGTTTCTCCCAACATGCATAAAGTGCACCACCACTGGAAACAACCCTACACCGATACCAATTACGGCGCAGTTTTTTCCATCTGGGACCGACTGCTGGGCACATTTAGCACCCTGGCCCCGAAAGACATAAAATATGGGTTGGACAGGTATTACCCAAATGAAAAGGATGAAGATTTTGTTGCGCTGATGAAAAAACCTTTTCAAAAACTTCACTAACCCAACATCCTGCCCATCTACGCTTCTTCAGAATAGGAATATCTTTAGCCCATGAAAAAGATCGCCGTCATACCCGCGCGTTATGCCGCAACCCGATTCCCTGCAAAGCTGATGCAAATGCTGGGAAATAAAACGGTGATCAGGCATACTTACGAAAACACGGTTCGTGCCGGGCTTTTTGATGATGTGATCGTGGTGACAGACAGCACCATCATTTTTGACGAGATCAGCGCTCATGGCGGCAAGGCCATGATGAGTATGAAGGAACATGAAAGCGGGAGCGACAGAATCGCAGAAGCCATAAAAGATCTGGACGTAGACGTAATTATTAATGTGCAGGGTGATGAGCCTTTCATGGAAAAACAACCCCTCGCCGCTCTGCTTGCTGCCTTTGAAGATGCCGCAACCCAGGTTGCCAGCCTAATGCATGTCATTCACGATAATGATCAGATAAACAATCCAAACATCGTCAAAGTAGTGATCGATTACGATAGCAACGCGCTGCTCTTCTCACGGTCACCCATACCCTATAAAAGAGATCCCCACAGTTCGTTCAACTACTACAGGCATGTTGGTGTATATGGATATCGAAAAAGCGCCCTGCTCAATTTCGTGAAATGGCCACTAGGCCGACTGGAGCAGATCGAAAAGCTGGAGCAGCTTCGGTATCTGGAAAACGGCGTTCAGATCAAAATGATCATTACCGACTTCAGTGCGATTGGGATAGACACACCAGAAGATCTGGAAAAAGCAAAACGTTTGATCTGAACTGGGATCACGCGCGACTCGCGCGATTAACTTCGTATTAGCAAAGACTCAATTTCCTCCAACGTCTTTCCCTTGGTTTCCGGCAGGAACTTCCATACGAAAACCAAGTGCAGCACCATCATAAACGCATAGAACAAAAAGGAATAATACCCGCCAAGTGGGCTACCCTGCACGATTACGGGAAAGGACCAGGAAATAATCGCTGCCATGATCCAGTGCGTAAAACTGCCCAATGAGCCGCCCTGCGAACGCACCGAGTTGGGAAATATTTCCGAAATGAACACCCAGATCACAGCGCCCTGCGAGAATCCAAAAAATGCGATGAACCCGATCAGGTACCAGATCACATTGGGGTTTGCCACACCGGGATCTTTAAACGCATATGCTGTTAGTCCGAGGAAAAATATCATTCCAAAAGATCCGATGATGAGTAACTTCTTTCGTCCAAAACGATCGATCATGGTCATAGCCAATAGCGTGAACAACAAATTGGCCGCACCTATATATATCGGTTGAAGAAATGAATTGGATTGATCAAAGCCCGCCATTTCAAATATTCTCGGTGCATAATAAATAATGGCATTGATACCCGACAACTGGTTGAACATGGCCAGCAGCACCGCAAAGCTGATGGGCTTAAGGTATCTGGATTGAAACAGCTTTTCTTTAATATCTGTAACCGATGCCCTGATTTCTTCAATGGCTTTTTCTGTGTTCGCTTCGCCGATCCGTTTCATGATCGGAATTGCTTTTTCGATTTCATGATTTAAGATCAGCCAACGTGGACTCTCAGGGATGGTGCGTACCAGAATGGCGAACAGTCCCGCGGGGATCATCATTACACCTAACATCCATCTCCATGAGTCTTCTCCGGAACCTGCAAAAATATAATTGGTGATATAGGCGATGAATATGCCCAATACAATGTTCAGCTGAAAAGACCCCGCAAGCCTGCCCCGCAAATGAGCGGGAGATATTTCGGAGATATACATCGGCCCTACTACTGAAGAAGCACCAACAGCAATTCCTCCAATGAACCTGAAAAGGACAAACAAAAACCAACCGGAGGACAGCGCACAGCCTGCCGCAGAAAGCAAATACATGATGGCGATTACGATCAATATTTTCTTCCTTCCAAATCTTTGAGCCGGTATTCCTGCGATCAAGGAGCCCAATACGGTTCCAATCAGGCTTGATGCTACTGTAAAGCCCTGCCAGAAAGGAGTTAACGACCAAAGATTTTGAATGGTCTTTTCTGCACCGGAGATGACTGCAGTTTCGAATCCAAATAGAAATCCTCCAAGTGCTGCAATGAGGGCGATGCGAACTGGATATGAAAACATAGATAGAAGAATTAATGAATCTGATGCATGTGCAAATTGAATGTACATAGATTTTTCAATTCGTTTTTGCCTAACTTCCCTGCGCCAAAAATGATTAATTATTCATGAATACTGCTCCAATATGGGGTATCGATCTGGGGGGCACTAAAATAGAAGGCGCCATCCTTCCCTCACTTCATAACCCAACGCCCATCATTCGAAATCGTGTTGACACGGAAGGGCACAAAGGCTATCATCATATCCTTAACCAGGTCTCTTCATTGGTAGAACTCCTTCGTTCTGAGTCAGGCCTTAGCCCGGTGGCTATTGGTTTCGGAACTCCTGGTGTTCTCGACCCGATTTTGCAGACCATGAAAAACTGCAACAGCACTTCACTCAATGGCCAGCCCTTGAAGCAAGACCTGGAACAGAAGCTGGGTATCCCTGTTGTACTCGCTAACGATGCCAATTGTTTTGCCCTGGCAGAAACGCATTGGGGCGTTGTGAAAGAAAAAACTCCGGATGCACGAATGGTTTTTGGTATCATTATGGGAACCGGTGTCGGGGGCGGGGTCGTCATTGATGGCAAGATTTGGAATGGCAAACACGGTATTGCCGGCGAATGGGGACATAATTTTCTGGATGATTCGGGAGGGCTCTGCTATTGCGGAAAAACTGGCTGTGTCGAAACCATCTTATCGGGCCCCGGCCTTCAGCGATATTATCAATCCATCAGTGGTAAAGAAAAAACGCTTAAGAAGATCGTAGAAGACGTTACCGATCCTTATGCTCAGCAAACACTCAACAGGTTGCACCATTTTTTTGGAAAAGCTGTATCCTCTATCACCAACATGCTGGATCCTGACGTGATCGTTATTGGTGGCGGCGTTGGGAATATCGACTCCATCTATACGCTTGGCGTTGAAAGTCTAGGGAATTTTATTTTCAACAACCGCCTAGACGTTCCAGTGCTCAAACCCAGTCTGGGAGATAGCGCTGGTGTTTTCGGCGCAGCAGCACTGGTTGGCTGACACCCAATGGGGCTAGGGGCCAAAAACGATATTCCACTGAATCGATAAAGAAATTAACTTGCCCAAAAGTTTACTGATGCGCAAGGGTTTTGCTTTGGTTGTTCTTATCGTCCTTTTTCAAAACGTAGCTTTTACTCAGGTCTTTAATGAAAAATACAGACCCCAGTATCATTTTACACCCAATAAGAACTGGATCAATGATCCTAACGGCCTGGTTTTCTATGCCGGCGAATATCATTTGTTCTATCAGTACAATCCATTTGGGAACAAGTGGGGACACATGAGCTGGGGACACTCCGTGAGCGCGGACCTTGTCCGTTGGAAAGAATTACCCGTGGCCATTCCAGAAGAAAACGGTGTAGGGATATTCTCGGGTACGGCTGTGGTAGATCCGTTCAACACTTCAGGGTTCATCCAAATGCGCGGGCAGATACCCATGGTAGCCATTTATACTGCCGATGTGCCCAATACAAACCAGTCACAACATATAGCTTACAGCCTTGATTCCGGCAGAACTTTTACAAAATTTAAATTCAATCCCGTACTTGATCTTGAAAAGAAAGACTTCCGCGATCCAAAAGTTTTCTGGCACGAACCCACGAAGAAATGGATCATGTCCGTAATGCTTCCCCAGGAAAAAAAGGCCCAGTTCTACAGTTCAAAATCACTGAAGGCCTGGACCCTGATGAGTGAGTTCGGACCGGCGGGAGACACTACTGGTATATGGGAATGTGCAGATCTGTTTAGGGTTCCGGTGGCGGGTGTTCCGGGCAAGCATAAATGGGTGTTCATGCATTCGCCTTCTCCGTATATGCAATATTTCGTGGGTGAGTTCGACGGCACAAAATTTACTAATGAAACTCGCGCCGATAAAATTTACCGGCCGGATTACGGTCCGGATTATTACGCAGCCATTGTATATAATAACCTTCCTCCAACGAGTGACCCCGTTAGCATTGGCTGGGCCAACAACTGGAATTATGCCGGCGATATTCCCGCTGGCGAATGGAGAGGTGCCATGTCATTACCCCGCAACTTGCAGTTAAAAAATATTGACGGCGAATGGATCCTTCTCCAAAATCCGGTTGAACAAGTTTCGTCTTTGAAGAAGAAAGAACAAAAGCTTTCGTCAGACAAACCTATCCAGTTAGACGATCAAAGTTTTGAGTTGGAATGGGACTGGAGTACAGATGCTTCAGGTGTTCAGGAAATGGTGGTAGGCGCGAATGATCTTGTCGTAAGATTTAATGCGGCAACCCGAGAAGTGGCTATTGACCGGAGCGGCTCTGCTGGTTTCGATAACGACGCCTATAAAAAACTCTCCGTCTACAAAACCACCGTTCCGGGCAAATCCACGGGCAAACTTAAGTTTCGACTCTATTACGACGTAAGTATAGCAGAATTATATGTGGGTCAGGGTGAGGTGGCCATGACGGCCCAGGTATTCGCTGCACAGCCCGTATCAACTGTTTCATTCAGCGCCAATGGTGCTGCTTTCCCGGTCATTTATCGCGACCTCGGTGCTTACCGTGAGGATTTGAAATAAGCCTGCTTTTTTTATCTGGGCATTCCTCTTTACCTTTTATTCATGAATGGTAAGAATTATCTAAAACTATTGGGACTTCAGCAAATTTTTGGCACCGAAAGGACCAAAGAGATCCTGAATGTAAATCCTACCATTATCCCTTCCCGCGAAGAGGCCAATGAGATCAGGGCCTTTGTGTATGATTATGATGCGGATCATATTTCACAGTTCGAATCGGATAAGGTAGAAGACTGCTTCAATTACAAATTCAGCAATCGACTGAGTTGGATCAATATCGACGGCTTGAGGAAATATGATGTGGAGGCGGTATGTCAACATTTTGATATCCACCCGCTGCTCGTAGAAGATATCCTCAGTGTTAACCAACGCCCCAAAATGGAAGAGGTTGACAATGTGATGTTTTGCCTGTTGAACATGTTGTATTTCAATGAAACCAAGAAGACGGTAGAATCGGAACAAATAAGCATTGTGTTGGGAAAGAATTTTGTGATCTCCTTCCAGGAAGATGCAAGTCGTGATGTGTTTAATCCCCTTCGTCAAAAACTGGTTCTGGCCAAAAGCCAGATCCGCGCCAGATCCGCAGATTACCTATGTTACGCGATGATCGATCTAATCGTCGACAATTACTTCATCGTGATGGAGCGGCTTGGGGAACAAATAGAATTGCTGGAAGAAGAGCTCATCAAAAGATCCAATAACCGTTCCCTGATCAAGATCAATCAATTAAGAAAAGAACATATCGTACTAAAAAGAAATATTGCTCCGGTGCGTGACCTGGTCAACAGCATCATCCGCAGTGAGAGTGATCTGCTGGAAGACAGGACCACCAAGTATTTCAATGATGTACATGATCATATTTCACAAGCCTTTGATCTTTCTGAAAACATGCGTGATATCCTGATGAGTATGCAGGATCTCTATATCAACAACGTGAATCTTAAGCTGAACGAAGTGATGAAAGTGATGGCGATCGTTACCTGCGTGCTGGCGCCGGCAACGGTTATCGGTGGAATATTCGGTATGAATTTCGACATCATTCCCTATGCCCACCATCAATGGGGCTTCTATTTCGCTGTTATTATGATGTTCCTGATTCCAATCTGGATGTTATGGCAGTTCAGAAAACGCGGATGGTTTTAATCCTGGCTTTTCTTTTTAAACACGGGCACTGTAGAACATGGTTCACCGTACATTAACGACTTAACAACTGGCGTAAGCTTATTGGTGATTTCTACATAGGCATATTCGCCAATATCAAGATCTCCACATCCCTTTATTACTACGCGCTTGTTGATGTATTCGTTGCTGTCGATCGCCCTGATGCGCTCCATAAAAATTTGCTTGCGCATCTCTTTCGGATCACCAGCAAAAACCCTTTTCGCTACAGGACTTAGCAAGCTGCTCACCAACATATAAGCCCACAATGGAATGATCGCCTCTACAGAACAGAATATGGCTACCTGCTTATCGCGATAGGCTTCCCAGTCCGTACTAGCTAATGCAGCACGGAAGTCTTTTTCCTTCAGGATCAGTCCCATGAAAAGATGGTATTTCAAATCAAACTCCAGGATCTCTTCTTTCGGATAAAATCCCTCCAGGTCTAATGTGATCAGACCGCTTTCCGCAACCTTGTTGACTATTTCACCTTCCATTGTACAAAGTTAACAAAAAGGGCTCCCTTTTGAGGAGCCCTTTAAATATCATTATTTGAGTTGCTTAGAAGCCTGCGGCTCTCCTCGTATCTTCTATTTTTGCGGCTTTCTTCAACGCTTCGAAGCTACCATATACACTGTATTGTTTCAACTGTGCCTGCATGGCCCTGCGTTGGTTTTCTACATCGCCGCCCGAAAGATTAGGCAGCGCCCCAATTGAATTGGTCTTAACCGCGAAAACGCCTGTTTGTCCTTCGATCAGGCCCGAAACCTTGCCCTGGTTTGCTTTATTGAAAGCAGCGCCGATCACCTTCACTTCAGGACCAACATTGGGAACAAATGCATCACCAAATTTGAGGGTATCCACCTGACCAGTCTGGCCACCTGCTGCTGCAATGGCTTCCAGCGTGTTGGCGTTACCCAGTTTCTTCATAATTATTTCGGCCTTCTTCTGGTTCCTGATAATCGGCTCAACAGTAACCCTAGCAACGGAAGCCGCTTGAACACCCGCTTCGTTAGCCCCTGTTATGATGGCAACTATATATTTATCCTTAAAATCAAAAGGCTCAGATGCCGTTCCTACTTCATTTTCCCAGATCCATTTTACAAATGACCTTGAGGGCATTCCAGAAACAGAATAATCAATTTCTTTAATTCCGTCTGCCAGTCTTTTGTTCAGGTTACTCTTGGAAACATTCTGTTCGAAAGATTTTATATCCCGGCTATTGCCTGCAAACTGTGTGGCTGCGGTCGATGCAGCGTTGTCTGTTTCTTCACTGGCCAGGATCGGTTTGGATATATAAGCGATCTTATACGACTCTTCAAAATTTTTCTGGCTCATCACTTCCATGATATGGTAGCCGAACTCAGTTTTAACCACATCCTTGCTTCCTGTTGGTTTGTAGCAATAGTCGCCAAATCCTTTAGCCATACCGCCGATGTCAACGGATGAAAGATTGTATTCGCCACCATTGTTCTTGCTGCCTTCGTCTTCACTATATGTAGCTGCCAGGGTTCTGAAATCAGCGCCGGCCTTTATGGCCGCAAATAAGCTATCCGCAGTCTTCTTTGCTGCACTGTCGGAACGCTTCTGCTGACCCGTTCTTGGATCAACCACACCTATCAGGATATGTCTCACCTTAACAGAGTCTGGCAATGTTTTGGTATCGATCTTTTTTGCGATCACAAAAGCGTTAGCGTCACGGTAGGGTCCAACCACAGAACCTATTGGTGCTGCTACCAGGCTGTCTTTCGCATCCATGGCGATCCTTGATTTTAATACATAGCCATCAAAATATGGCATCGTGCTTCCGTTGCGGGCGATCACTGATTTTGGATCAGCGGCACTTGCAAGCTCTTGCTTAAGAGACACAAGTTTATTGTACACAGCGGCGCTGTCGGCTGAAGTAGGATTTGCATCGAAGCTTACATAAGAAATACTTCTTGTTTTATCCTGTTTGAATTCATCCTTGTGAGCGCTCACATATTTATTAATATCGTCGTCACTAACTTTTACCGCAGTATCTGCAACGGTTGAGTAAGGAACCATGGCGTAGTTCAGGGCGGCAAAAGAACTGTTATCTGAATTGAGCTTTTCAATCATCCATTTCGGCACATAGCTGGCCTGGCTGATCAGGGTGTTGTATTTTTCCGCGAGCTGCCTGGTGATAAGCGGATCGATAAGCTGCTGGTTGACCATGTTCACTTCTTCCGCCTTCTTGCTCTTCTTAATATTACTGAACCAGGTGCGGGCGGCCTGCACATTGTATTGACCGGTGGTCTGGTCTGTGAACAGTTGTTTGAATTCCTGTGGAGCCCCTTCACTAAAAAGAAGTTCACTCATTTCTTTGGCGGTAAAACTGATACCCAGCTTGGCGGCCTCTGTTTTGATCAGATTTTCCTGGATATAGGTATTCCAGACGTTCTCAACGATGTTCTGGGTCATCA
>JANMHK010000429.1:0-2100 GCA_031375135.1 Sphingobacteriales bacterium
CAAACTCCGCACCCAGCACCTTGGCAATACGGCCGACCTCGTCCGTTTTTGTCAACGCGTTTTCGTAGCTCGTACCAAAACTGGTGCAGTGCATGCCGCGGGCATCCAGCTCTGCCCGGATCTTTTCAGGAGTCTGACCAAATAAATTTGAGAACTCGATATTATTGATGCCGAACGATTGAATCGTATCTAGTGTAGCGGTGAAGTTCTTCGCAAAACTGTTCCGGAACGTGTAGGATACCATGCCCAGCTTGTGTGGCTCCTCGGTTTTCTGCGCCATGGCATTTTCTGTGGCTAATCCGAGCGCGAGGAATAATAGTAGTTTTTTCAATGGAGTTATTTTGTTATTTGTAAGGTTCAATACTTCTCATCTTAATCAAGGCATCTCAAAGTGATTGATCTTCCAAAGCAGTTATGTAATATTCATTTTCGATTTGTTTTAATCTTCCATTCGATTTCTTAAATCCATGCGATTATGCAAAATTCTCAAAACCTCAATATTCCCAGCTGCATTTTGCTGGAAGAAAATTATATGCTGGCCCGCCCTTGCTCCGAAAAGATCAGAATATATCTCGAAGTACTGTTTAGAAGCTGCCTTCCCGTCGGCGATGTCCTGACAAAATTCCAAGAGCATAAAATAGTATCGATCTGCTTGAGCCTCAGACCAATTTTGAACCGTATACTCCCATATTTCAGACAAATCCTCAACGGCTTTCTTTGAAAGAATGAATTCATTTGCCATCCTTCTGCTTTGTGGATTTCAGTTTGGCAAGATGCTTTTTTGCATCGAAGTTCCGTGCCATGCCGCTATCAATGCCCTCTTTTACAGCCCTTTGCAAAGCAACTACCTTAGCCTCTTCCTCTTCCAATAAACGAAGTCCTGCTCTAATGACTTCACTTGCGTTCTTAAATCTGCCGGTGGAAACTTTCCTATCAACGAATGTCTCAAAATGATCTCCAAGTGAAATAGATGTATTTCGCCCCATAAACTGGAATTTTAATAAAGTTACCAAATTTTGGTAACTATCAAATGGCAAAATAACCCTAAAAATGTGCTTTTAAAAACAAGCATTTACGGTCCTTCGCTCAAACCCCCTAAACCTTCACTTCCCAACCTTTCTCATATTCGCGCTGCCATAATTTCATCGCATCGGCATCATTCAAAATGCGGCCGTTACTGGCATCACAATTCAAGGTGCGGCCAGTCCGGTAAGCAATATTTCCCAACTGCGGCATTAGCGTAGACTTGAATCCTTCCGTGATGGGAGAATTCAATTTGCCTATGCCACGAACCGCATCGCAGAAGTTTTGAAGATGGAAACCATCAAGAGACTCAAGAGGACTGACCTTATTGGTGGAGTCAAAAGGTGTAAAATCTTTCAATTCACTGACCAGTTTCCCATCGTATCCAAAATGCTTATAACTGTTTCCGCCATTGTAAACAATGGAGCCATTATCGCCATAGAAAGTAACGCCAGTGCCACTGCCGTCAGAATCGAGGCCATTGCAGCTTCTTCCTTCCCAGGTGCAACCTGTGTTGTTTGGAAAATTATAGGTGATGGTTTGGGTATCTGGTGTTTCCCAATCGTCCTGAAAATGAAAACGACCACCCCCCGAGGAAACCTTGTTCGGATAGTCAGCCTGTAGGCCCCATCTCATCAGATCGATCATATGTGTTCCATTGTTCAACGCCTCGCCGGTTCCCCAATGCCAGAACCAATGCCAGTTGTAATGCACCAGGTTATCCTGGTACGACCTCCTTGGTGCCGGGCCCTGCCATAAATTAAAATCCAGATTGGCCGGCGGCGCAACGATCTTGCCCTTGCCGATGGTTTTTCTACTGTTGGTATACCAGCCACGGGCAAAATAAACTCTGCCGATAGCACCGGAATGGAGCTTCTTGATCATATCGATCACATTCGAATAACTCCGGCGCTGGTTGCCCATTTGGACCTGCTTATTGTATTTCTTCTGGGCTGCTACCAGCATCTCCCCTTCATGGGGATTATGGCTGCAAGGCTTTTCTACATAAATATGCTTGCCAGCCTGCAGTCCCATGATCGCTCCGGGTGCATGCCAGTGATCGGGTGCTGCGATGGC
>JANMHK010000459.1:0-8297 GCA_031375135.1 Sphingobacteriales bacterium
CTTCAAAACCCGGAAGTCCCCACTATAACGATCAGATGGAACGTTATCTACAGCAAAAGCCAAGGGAGGTCAGCCTGGATAAACAGACCGTATTAAGAACAGCTGAAAGAATTTACAACCCGGAGGGACTGAAGTAATCACTCCTCTCCTTTTCTTTATGGATCTCGCTGATTCTGTGGTTGTTCTGGCGCTCAACGCTTTTTTCTTATCGGGGCTAAAAAAACATACCCCCGATTTCGGGGGTACAAACACTACAACTATCTGCTTTCCTATAGATCATTTATTCGTTGACCGGGTCCGGTAGTTCCGGGCCCATTCTCATTACCCTTGTTGGAGTCGTTACTGCGGGAATTTTCCCCGCCTTTTCTTCCTATTTCACTCATGTGCTGGCGGTCACGACTTACTGCTTCCCCGCCTTTTCGCCCGATCTGTGACATATGCTGTCTGTCCTGGCTAACGGTTTGTCCGCCTTTTCTTCCTATGGCAGCCATGTGCTCGCGGTTCCTGCTAACTGCTTCTCCACCTTTTCTGGCAACTTCTGCCCTTGTTTTTGGGTCTGCTGATGCTAATCCTCTGTTTGATGTTTTTGCATCCCTGGTTGGCCTGTTTTCGTTCTCATTATTCTCCATAACAATTGATTTATTGATTTACTATAGCCGCTAAAAGAATAATGCCACGTTCAATTCGGGGTAAATTCCACAATTACCGCCCGATTGTTGTGGAAATGCCTGTGGAAACTGTGGAAATGGCTGAGAACTGGGGATTGGCAGCCCGGCTATTCCCCAATTTCTTTTGTTCATCATACTCCTAATCCCTATTTTTGCCCCCCTAAAATGGCGGGGTAGCTCAGGTGGTTAGAGCGTTGGATTCATAACCCAAAGGTCTCGGGTTCAACTCCCGATCCCGCTACACAAAGGGACAAAACTGGTAAGCCGGGATTGTCCCTTTTTTTTGCCAAAAACCTCCATCATATCCTAAATAGCCGCAGTTCTGCTAACTTTCCCAAATGACAACCCACCGAGAAGCCCACTGGTCAAAAAAGATCAACATCTTAGGTACCTGTACACTCATGATGGCAATAATAGTTTGTACCAATGCCCGTGCGCAGGTCACACCATCAGATCCGGTATCGCTCGTCAACCCGCTGATGGGCACAGAGTCGACCTACAGTATGTCGAACGGAAACACCTACCCCGCTATTGGCCGACCCTGGGGAATGAATTACTGGTCGCCCCAGACGGGAAAAATGGGCGATGGCTGGATGTACACCTACACCGCCGAAAAGATCAGGGGCTTTAAACAAACCCACCAACCCTCACCCTGGATGAACGATTATGGTCAATTCTCCATTATGCCGGTAGTTGGGAAGATGGTTTTCAGGGAAGATGCGAGAGCCAGTCTATTCAGCCATAAAGCTGAAACCGTTCACCCATATTATTATTCAGTCTACCTGGCAGAATCCGATATTACCGCCGAGATCACGGCAACTGAACGCGCCGCCCAGTTTCAATTTTCTTACCCAAAGAACGACAGCTCTTTTCTCGTTATAGACGCCTTCAATAAAGGATCATACGTCAAAATAATTCCATCTGAACGAAAAATCATTGGCTATACTACCCGCAACAGTGGTGGTGTTGCAAAGAACTTTAAGAATTATTTTGTGGTGATCCTGGATAAAGATTTCAGTATGAACCATGTTTGGCACGACAGCACCCTGCAGAAAGATGACCTGGAATTGACCGCCGATCATGCAGGTGCGATCATCGGTTTCAAAACTTTAAGGGGAGAAAAGATACATGTCAGAGTAGCCTCATCTTTCGTAAGTGTGGACCAGGCAGAATTGAATTTGAAATCAGAACTGGGCAACAATAGTTTCCAACAAACCATGGAAGCTTCAAAGAAAGAATGGAACAGGATACTTGGGAAAGTTAAGGTCAGTGGCGGTACAGAAGAACAGCTGAAGACTTTCTATTCCTGTCTCTACCGTACCGTATGTTTTCCTCAGAAACATTATGAGATCAATAAAGAAGGTTTACCTATTCATTACAGTCCCTACAATGGCCAGGTGCTGCCCGGATATTTGTATGCCGGCACAGGGTTCTGGGATACGTTCAGGGCCCTTTATCCACTTCTTAACCTACTCTATCCCGTGACCAACAAAGAAATGCAGGAAGGGCTTATCAATGCCTATAAAGAAGGCGGCTTTCTTCCTGAATGGTCCAGTCCAGGGTATCGAAATGTGATGGTAGGAAATAATTCGGCATCAGTAGTTGCAGATGCATACATCAAAGGCATGAGGGGTTACGACATCAATACGCTTTACCAAGCCCTGTTGAATGGTGCGGCTAAAGAAGGTCCGAATGCAACAGGCAGGAAAGGTGTGGAGTATTATAATGAACTGGGTTATGTGCCTTACGACGTAAAGATCAATGAAAATGCCGCCCGGACACTGGAGTATGCCTATGATGATTTTACCATCTGGCAATTGGGGAAGGCATTGAAACGTCCGGCGGACGAGCTCCGAATTTTTGAAAACCGGATGTTGAATTATAAGAATCTCTTCGATCCAGAGACGAAACTGATGCGTGGAAAATTGAAAAACGGTCAGTTCCAGTCCCCCTTTAATCCAGTCAAATGGGGCGACGCATTTACTGAAGGCAACAGCTGGCATTATAGCTGGAGCGTATTCCACGACATCGCAGGACTCATTAAACTGATGGGTGGCGAAAACAGTTTCATCAAAAGGTTGGACACGGTCTTTGAAATGCCGCCGGTTTATGACGATGCCTATTATGGATTTCCAATTCATGAGATCAGGGAGATGCAGGTGATCAATATGGGACAGTACGCCCACGGCAATCAGCCCATCCAGCATTTCATTTACCTGTACAATTATGCTGGCCAGCCCTGGAAAACACAATACTGGGCAAGGGAAGTGATGAATCGCTTATATCATCCATCCCCGGACGGATATTGCGGCGATGAAGACAATGGGCAGACTTCTGCATGGTATGTTTTCTCCGCCCTTGGCTTCTATCCGGTTTGTCCGGCTACTGATCAGTATGTGCTGGGCGCTCCATTATTCAAACAGGCCCGCATTTCCCTGGACAGTGGAAAAGAGATCATTATTAACGCTTCCGCTAATTCCCCGGAAAACAAATACGTCTCCACCTTTGCTATAAACAATACTTTGTATTCTAAAAATCATATCAGTCATACTGAACTGATGAAAGGAGCCAATTTAAGTTTCAAAATGTCGTCTTTGCCGGATAAAAAAAGAGGAACTTCCCCGAAAGATTATCCCTATTCATATTCAACTGCAAAATAAACACATGTCAACAAGGAGAAAATTCATTCAACAAACAGGAATCTTGTCAGGAGGCGTGCTGCTCAACCGAAACAATGCATTTGCGAGTGCCCCAAGGCCATTTACGACTTGCATGAGGATAAAATCTGAAGATCGAAAATTTGTAAGTCCCGCTGTGGAGAGAACCATAACGCAACTAAAAAAACAGATCGCCGATCCGGAACTGGCATGCCTGTTCGAAAATTGTTTTCCAAATACGCTCGATACAACGGTGGATTTCGAAATGATCAATGGTAAGCCGGATACCTTTGTTATTACCGGCGATATCGACGCCATGTGGTTAAGGGACAGTACCGCTCAGGTATGGCCCTATCTGGCACTGGTGAAGGAAGATGGAAAACTAAAACAACTCGTTGAAGGTGTGATCAACCGTCAGAAAAAATGCATAACCCTTGACCGTTATACAAATGCCTTCTACAAAGATCTCACCAAAAAAAGTGAGTGGAGCAGTGATATCACTGAAATGAAACCCGGCATACATGAAAGAAAATGGGAGATTGATTCACTGTGTTATCCCATTAGACTGGCCTTCCATTACTGGAAGATAACGGGAGATACCACTCCTTTTGATAACGAATGGGAAGAAACCATCAAACTGACACTCAAAACATTTAAGGAGCAACAAAGAAAAGACGGTGATGGCCCTTACAGTTTCCAGCGCAATACCTCATGGGCAACTGATGGGGTTCCATTATCAGGTTATGGATATCCTGTCAAACCAGTTGGTCTGATTTGCTCCATATTCAGGCCGAGTGATGATGTAACTGTTTACCCTTTTCTCATTCCCTCCAATCATTTTGCAGTTGTATCACTGGAACAGGTAGCTGACATGCTGAATAAGATCCGGCAAAATCAAACTTTGGCTAATGAGTGTAACGCGTTGGCAAAAGAAGTCAGAGAAGCACTTCGTCAATATGGTATTTTTGACCACAAGGAATTTGGCAAGATCTATCCATACGAAGTCAATGGCTTTGGAAGTGTGAATCTGATGGATGATGCCAATGTGCCAAGCCTGCTTTCACTGCCATATCTGAACGCAGTGAAACACACGGATCCCGTTTACATGAATACGAGAAAGTACATCTTGTCCAACAGCAATCCTTTCTTCTTTAAAGGCAAAGCAGCCGAAGGAATTGGAGGCCCGCATGCGGGAATGTTCATGATCTGGCCATTGAGTATCATCATGCGCGGATTGACGTCCGTGAATGAGGCTGAAGTGAGACAATGTCTCCATATGCTCAAAACCACGCATGCAGGCACAGGATTTATGCATGAAGCATTTCATAAAGACGATGCGACCAAGTTCACCCGGAAATGGTTTGCCTGGGCGAACACCCTGTTCGGGGAATTTGTAATGCACACCAGCAAATCCTTCCCGGCCATTTTATCGAATAAGAACATTTGAACGATCACAACAACCGTGGAAAAAGAATTGAACATGTACAATATTTACCTGTAAAGAATGACCTTATGCGGATAATCATATTGGGCGGAGGTTTCGGAGGACTTAAAGCAGCGATGAGCCTCGACAATAAGGTGGGTTTTGATGTTTTGTTGATAGATAAATTCAACTATCACCAGTTCCAACCACTATTTTATCAGGTAGCCACCGCGGGGTTAGACGCAAGCAATATTTCTTTTCCACTAAGAAAAGTATTTCACAACAGTAAAAATGTCCGGATCAGAATTGCTGATATCATTGAGATCCTGCCCGACAGAAAAACAGTGGCAACTTCTTCAGGCGACTTTGAATATGACAGGCTGGTCATTGCGATGGGGGCCGATACCAATTTTTTCGGGAACGCGCAAATCGCCAGTTATGCATGGCCTATGAAATCGACGGTGGAAGCCTTGAAATTACGGCACCACATCATACAGAATTTTGAGAATGCTTTGGAAGAAAAAGATCCGCAGCGATTAAAAGAATTACTCACTATAGTTATTGTGGGCGGAGGGCCCACTGGGGTAGAATTAGCGGGGGCCATTGCGGAAATGAGAAACTGGATACTTCCTAAAGACTACCCCGAACTCGATTTTTCTAGCATGAGTATCTATCTGATCGAAGGACTAGACAAAGTACTGGCAGTAATGTCTGCACAGTCATCTTCACGTTCAGCCAAGTATCTAAGTGAGCTTGGGGTAAAGGTAATCACCAACACGATCGTTCAGGAATATGATGGACGTGTACTGCGTTTCAAAGACGGAAAGGAAAAAGAAATATACACGGCAACGGTCATTTGGGCGGCAGGAATCAAAGGGAATATTCCATATGGTATACCCGCAGCCACTGTGGTAAAAGGCAACAGGATCATGGTAGACGAAACGAACAAGGTGATTGGATTAAACGACATATTCGCCATTGGAGACGTTGCCTACATGGAGACAGCTGATTATCCAACAGGTCACCCCCAGGTAGCTCCTGTAGCTCTTGGCCAGGCAAAAAATCTTTGTCAGAATTTCATCCGCGAAATGAAGAATCTACCCCTGAAACCTTTTGTTTATCATAACAAAGGTTCAATGGCAACCATAGGAAGGCATCGGGCAGTGGCAGACATTCCTAAACCTACCTTACATTTTGGCGGATTCCTGGCCTGGTTTGCCTGGTTGGCGTTGCACTTGTTTCAAATTGTTGGCGTAAAAAACAGAATATTCGTGTTCGTCAACTGGATCTATCACTATTTCACTTTCGACCAGTCGTTGCGACTCATCTTCCGTGAATTTAATACCCCCGCTGACCATATACGGGAGTCCGCTATAAACAAGCATCCATAAATAGCCATCTTCTTCCACACGGATCAGTTTTGCTAAAACAGGCTTGTATGATGATCTATCCGGACACCAATGGGTGGCACTAAGTTTTTAATCAATACTTATACTGTAAACTGATTTCTCAATCAAATTTATAAACAACAGAATTATGGCAAAACAAACTAAAGGACCATCCACAAACGGCTCCTCAGGAAGGACCGCATCCAAACAAACAAAGCAGCCACAGCAGCAACAGCAGCAGCCTATGGAGCAGCAAACAGTAATGAATTCCATGATGGAAAAATTGTTCATTGACAATTTGCGCGACATCTATTATGTGGAGAAAACACAGATCAAGGCCTTGGGCAGGTTCGCCAAAAAAGCAACTACAGACGAACTCCGGGAAATCATGGTTGAGCATCAGGAAGTATCCCAAGAACAACTAACCCGTCTCGACCAGATATTCGAGATCTTAGGCAAAAAGGCGCAGGCAAAAAGATGCCCGGCATTAGACGGTTTACTGGAAGAAGCAGAAGAGGTTTTGAGTGAAACCCAGGATGACACCCTTACCCGGGATGTGGCACTGATCATTAGTGCGCAAAAAGTGGAACATTATGAAATAGCCGCCTATGGGAGCCTCGCAACATTAGCCAGAACCTATGGGATGAAGGATGTTGCAGATCTTTTGCAGGAGACACTTGACGAAGAAAAAGATGCAGATCAGCAATTGACTTATATCGCTGAAAACAACATTAACTACGAGGCGGGGCAGGAAGAAGGGTAAGAATAAAACTTTTCATGTTGTTGGTTTTGGGTTCCAAGGGTTATAGTCAGACCATTTTTTTGGTCTGGCTTTTTTTGATTCATGCATTAGCTTGAATGTAAATGAAATCTGATCAGGACGAATCATTAACGCCTTCACTTTCGCATGAAGAATTGCTGGGTGCCTAATGGACATTTACAGGGTCAATGGCTCAAAGGCTGGATTGCTTCTGCAAACTTGTACTGCTCAAGATCATGTCGGGCAGGACCGGTTAGCAGTTCTCCCGTTACTGAAAATCTTGAACCGTGACAGGGACAGTCCCAACTTTTCTCCGTGCTGTTCCATTCTACGATGCACTTCATGTGTGGACAAACGGGATTCACTGCGTATAACATGTCCGACGCATCCCGGTACAAACCCATTTTCTTACCCTCATAATTTACCACCCTACCTTCACCAGGCTTCAGGTCCCATGCCGCCTCAATTTTCTCCTTTGTCAAATACCCGGAGACCAACTCTTGCACAACATCTACATTTTCTTTCATAAAACTTCCAAATGATGCCAGAGGTTTTATTCGCTTCGGAGAAAACACATTGTCGTAGCTCGGCTTTCCCTTAAGGATCAATTCACCCAGCACAAGGGCACTGATGTGGCTGTAGACCATCCCATCTCCTCCGTAGCCGGTTGCCACAAATACATCTTCGGATTCCCCCGGCGACTCGCCGATATAAGCAAGGCCATCCGCAGGCTCGTACACCTGTGATGACCAGTGATAAACTATCTTACTCATCGGAAGTTTTTTCTCGAGGAATAATTGCAGATCCTCATAAGGTTTGGAAGTGTCGTCAACATTTCCGGTCTTATGATCAGCTCCGCCCATTAGAAGATATTTTCTTCCCTTAACCTGGTGCAATCTAAAATAATGATATGGCTCTTCCATATCGTACACAAGTCCCGGTGGATAGTCATCGATTGCCAATTCAACTCCTAAAACGTAGCTGCGATAGGACCCGAGCAAGGTGTGCAAAACATTCAGGCCAGGAGGTGTATGTGTTGCATAAACTACTTGTTTAGCGCGCAGATCTCCCAGATCCGTTACTAAGGTGCACAGCTGATTATCCTTATCCAGTTTCTCAGCCCGGCAATATTGCAGAATTGCTCCTCCACAGCGTTCAAATTCCTTTGCCAGTCCGAATACATATTTCAAGGGGTGAAACTGGGCCTGGTCACGGAACATTGCCAGTTTTTGATATGGAAATGGAAAACCTTTACCACTGGAAAAATCCACTTGTATTCCTATCTTCCTGCTGTAGTCAACTATTTTATTAAGTTCTTCAGTTTGTTTGTCATCCTGTGAATACATGTAACCAGATTGCAGGCTGAAATCGCAGTCGATGTTAAGGCCGGAAACATTTTTC
>JANMHK010000102.1:0-7472 GCA_031375135.1 Sphingobacteriales bacterium
TAGCTAATTTACTAATTGGCTAATTCTTAGTGCATTGCAGTAAAACTCATTCTACATGCCCATTTGGGAACAGCACAAACCACATTTAACAATTCGCAATAAAGAATTAGCTAATGAGCAAATGAGCCAATTAGCTAATAGCTAATAGCTAAAAAAGGCATAAAACTGATCCATAAAAGATAAAGGCTTCTTGAAACAGCATTTCCTCGATATCTTTGCAATCCGTTTTAAAACTATATCCCATTGACGGCCAACCATCTGTTTTTGAGATTGACTTTTTTTAAAAATCAAATACAATAAGCAGCTATGGCCTCCGTTTTTAAAACTCAATTCTAAAGATCCCGTATGAAAAATGTAGTGCCGAAAATTTTGACTTTATTGCTGATCATGGTTCTGCCTATTGTCATGATCGCAAAGAAGTCTTCTTACACTACACCACAACAAGCCTCCCCACTTCCTACTGCATCAGCACTGTTACTGAACAAAGCTTTCACCTATTCCAGTTTATTGTATTTCAACTCCGGACTTTCTGAAACCGGTCTTCAGTATAATGTATTGGAAATGGCCATGAAGGGTTTTTCAAAACTGAGGGATAAAGGATTGGCTGGAGCGGATAGCATCCTGACCATCATCGACTTTTCAAAATCATCCAGGGAAAAAAGACTTTTTGTGATCGACCTGAAAAATCAATACGTTGCGATGCAATCGGTTGTTGCTCATGGTCGTAACTCAGGACAGGAATTTGCAAGAACATTTTCTAATAAATTATCTTCCAATAAAAGCAGTCTTGGTTTCTATGTAACTAAAGAAACTTACCGCGGATCAAATGGTTATTCTCTTAAACTGGAAGGTACTGAAACGGGTATCAATGATATGGCCATGGCAAGGGCTATTGTGATGCATGGCGCTGATTATGCTAATGAGAAGATAATCAACTCAAAAGGATTTCTGGGCAGAAGCTTAGGTTGTCCTGCTCTGCCTCAGACAATAAATAAAAAACTGATCGATAAAATAAAAGAGGGTAATGTTCTGTTTGTATATTATCCCGATGCAAATTATTTGAAAAGATCGGAACTCTTAAATGGTTAAGGACTACTTCTGAATGGTTGGTAGAACCCGGCTGGTTGCCGGGTTTTTTTATTGTATAACCCCAAAGATTTTTTAAAGTATTGTAGCTGCCAGTGTCTGCGCAATAAGGCCTACTAAAAATCCTACCACCAGATCCCCCCGCTCATGATCACTGGCGATCATTCTTGAGGTGATCACCAGGCCCGAAAAAAGAACCGCAAGCATAAAGTAAAGTCCGCTTTGCATCATGCCATCAAACAACACCATCAGCATCATCCCAATCAATCCGCCCATGCCTATCGCATGCATACTGATCTTGAAATAGATATTCGCGATCATCCCCATGATAGACGCGTAAAATATTCCCTGCAGCATGTCTTTCACTCCCTGAGGTACTTCAGCCCGATTGTAGAATACATACCAGGTCCAGAAAAAGAATATGATACAGGCCATATAGGGCACGATCCTTTCTTTTGAAGTATTTAGATAAATGGATTTTATAAACCCCAGACCCTTTAATAGCAACACGACCAATACCGGAAATACGAAGTTATTATTGATGATGGTGGCGAGGCTGAGCAACCTGGACCTTGGATCTGAATAATTAAAATATACGGGGTTCAGATAGATCATATAAACTGCCATGTACACGCCCACCAGCAGGGGATGAAATAAGAAAGAAGCCAGTTTTGCAATGAACCTCCAGCTACCGGGAAAGCTGAGTTGGGAATCGCTCATATCATAATTCTTTTCGAAGGCGCGCTACAGGGATATTCAGTTGTTCCCTGTACTTGGCTACCGTCCGCCGTGCAATATTATAGCCTTTTTGCTGAAGCATCTCGGTGAGCTTCTCATCACTGAGCGGTTTGCGTTTGCTTTCACCCTCTACCATATCACTCAGGATCTTTTTAACCTCCCTGGTTGATACTTCCTCGCCGCTTTCTGTACTCAGGGATTCTGAGAAAAAGAATTTAAGCCGATAGGTCCCAAACTCGGTTTGTACAAATTTGCTGTTGGCAACACGACTGACCGTAGAAATATCCAGGCCGGTTTTTTCAGCAATATCTTTCAAAATCATGGGGCGCATACTGGTTTCATCCCCAGTATAGAAAAACTCCTCCTGGTGCTGCATGATGGCCGCCATCGTGATGTACAGCGTATGTTGCCTTTGCTTGATGGCATCGATGAACCATTTGGCTGCATCGATCTTCTGTTTGATGAAGATCACGGCTTCTTTCTGGCGCTTGTCTTTCTTACTACCCCGGTCATAGTCCTTCAACATATCCCTGTACCCTTCACTAACCCTAAGATCCGGGGCATTACGCGTGTTAAGGGTGAGCTCCAGCATACCGGCGTTATTGTAAATGAAGAAGTCTGGTGTGATATAACCTTCCTGACCGCTGGGATCTCCAATGTTGCCGCCGGGCTTGGGCGTTAAACGAATCACCTGGTTAATAGCGCTCTTCAACTCCTCATCAGTCAGGTTCAATCCCCTTTGGATCTTGTCGTAGTGCTTCTTGGTGAACTCATCGAAATAATGCTCAAGTATATCAATGGCCTGGTCAATGGATTCTTCGGAATTGGTGATCTGCTTACGGTAGAGCTGTAACAAGAGGCATTCCTGCAGATCCCGGGCAGCTATCCCGGGTGGATCAAACTGCTGGATCTTTTTGATCAGCTCCTCCACCTCTTTGGCAGTAGTGGAAATATTCTGACGGAAAGCAAGATCGTCCACGATGGACATGGTCTCCCTGCGTAAATAGCCATCGTCGTCAATGCTTCCTACAATTTGCTCGGCAATACGCCGCTGGTGGTCATCTATCGTCAGCATACCCAGTTGCTCGAGCAGGAATTCATGGAAACTGGTGTCAATTTTATGGGGAATGGTCCGGCCTTCGTCCATCTCCGGATAGTTGTCGTCCTTCATTTTGTACTCAGCGATCTCATCGTCATCCTCACTCACATATTCGCTGATGTCCAGGTTCTCATATTCGTCTGTACTCCCATCTAGTTCTTCAACCTCATCAGCCTCCACCTCTTTGTCGGCAAACTCATCTGCCTCGCCTTCTTCATCGTGCACATCTTCACTCTGCTCAAGGGCGGGATTCTCTTCCAGTTCTTCTTTAATCCGCTCTTCTAAATTGGCAGTAGGCACCTGCAGCAGTTTCATCAACTGAATCTGCTGGGGAGATAATTTCTGTAAAAGCTTTTGCTGTAAACTTTGACCAAGTGCCATAATACTCAGGATAAAGGGACTTCGTTTTATCGAAAAGAACTAACTTAATAGTGTTTTCGGGGAAAAATCGGCCCCTGCCACAAAAACCAAGCCGTAAATTACGAATTAAATCAGATGAAATGCAGCTACGTTTTTGCTTTCTCCTGTTTACGTTGATTTTACTGCATTTGACGGCCGTTTGCCAAAATCAAAAATATGTTAAAAATTATTTGGCACCTCAGGTAAATGCCGCGAAAAACTATTCTTTCCAAACCTCTCATGGTTATTCGGGGTTTCAGAATGGCCAGAATATTTACATCCCTAAACAAATGCCCGGGAACCCCTATTTCAATATTCAGCCGATGGTCGTTCAGCGTGAAATACCCTCTCAAAATGCATTCATCCTCAAATACAAATATTTTGACCCGGTGCGCGACTGGGGAATTATCTGTCAAAAGGAATGGAAACTCGAAAAAGCCACAGGGGTGCCATTTCGTGTACGACTCGGCAGCCTGGAATACGTAAACCGTATGGAAGGGAAATAATCTCACCCCTTCTTTGAAGACCCTTGTTTCCCTTTACATGAAGAATAGCAACACTTGTCTTAACCAGCCTATATAGTGAAATTGAAAGTCCTTAGCTTATCCGGTCTATAAAGGGAATCCTTACTTTATCCAGTCCATCGGTGGAACCTGCGCGGGCTGTGCATAATAGGTTAAACGAAGGCTATCGCTCCAGCCATTCGGATTTCTGATGAAGCTTTTACTGGAAAAGAAGATCGCGCCCTGAATATTGGCGGTCTTCCTTAGCGCTGCAATTTGTCGGGGAATCAGGGTACTGTCGCGCCAGATCGCATTGCTGCCAGCCCTGTGCATGCCCAGTCCGATGTAACAATGCTTGCCATAGGTATTCTTGCTCCACCAATCCAGCAAAACTTCGTAGGGCGCAGCTTTATGACCGAATTCCCAATACAACTGGGGTGCTACATAGTCGATCCAGCCTTTCTGCAGCCAGAGCAATACGTCGGCATAAAGATCATCATAGTTGGTCTGGCTCGCATGGGTGTTACTGCCCCTTGGATCTACGTCTGCATTGCGCCATACACCAAAAGGAGAGATCCCGAATTTACACCCCGGCCTGATCTCTTTGATCATGGTCGATAACTTCACAATGATCGAATCCACATTGGCTCGTCGCCAGTCGGCCCTGATCAGTGTGCCGCCATTTTTTTTGTAAGAATCTGCGTCGGGAAATTCAAGGCCCGCAATTCTGTATGGATAGAAATAATCGTCGAAATGAACGCCATCAATAGGATATCGCTTAACAATATCCCTGATCACTTCGAGTACAAAAGCCTGCACCTCTTTATTTCCCGGATCAAAATATTTTGTCTTGCCATAAGTCAGAAACCATTCGGGATGTATCCGTGTCACATGACTAGGAGCGATCGAAGATTTACCAATGGCATAATTGGCCCTGTAAGGATTGCACCAGGCGTGAAATTCCATCCCGCGCTTATGCGTTTCCGTTATCATGAACTCCAGCGGATCATAGTATGGTGAAGGGGGCCTACCCTGCACGCCCGTCAGCCATTCACTCCAGGGTTCGTAGGGCGAAGGATAGAAGGCATCGGTCGCAGGCCGGATCTGAACAATCAGCGCGTTCATGCCGTTGCGCTTGTGCATCTCAACAAGTCTGATAAACTCTTCTCGTTGAACCTCGGTGGTCAGTCCTTTTTTAGAAGGCCAATCGATATTGTCTACAGAAGCAACCCATGCTGCCCTGAATTCATAGTTTGGAGCGTTCTGCGTAAAACCGATGAGACCCAGCAGCACCATGAAGATCAACATCGGCAGCGTGCGCATTTTATCCAGCAACTTGTTCAACGTCTTCAGTTCCTTATCGTTCAACTCTTTCAGAATATTATCCATCTGCACGTTCTTGTGATCCAGTTTTGAAAGAAGTCGTTTCCCTTTCTCTGTGATCATCACATCTACCAAACGCTTATCTGCTTTCGAAGGCTTCTTACTGGCCAATCCTTTCAGCACCAGTCGGTCAACGATCCTGCTCGTGTCACTCATCTTATCCAGCATCCTTTCCCTGATCTGTAAAGTGGACAGGGGCTCAGGTGAAGAGCCGCGGAGGATGCGAAGGATATTGTACTGTTGCTGGGTAAGGTCTTCCGCTTCCAGAAAATGCCTCATCTGCTCGGTGATCCAATTGTACGTGTAAATGATATTTATAACCGCTTTCTGCTTCTCATTCCGAAATTTCGGCTGATTGATTTCCTGCTCAAGACTCATGCAAATCGTTTGGTTGTGTGTTGGCCGAATGTTCTACAAATTCATTAGAATATATACGTATCAATAAGATCAAATAGGAGAGCAGGAGGGGGCCAAAAATGAAACCCATAAACCCAAAAGTGGCAAGCCCTACCACCACGCCAAGTATAGTGATCAGCGGATGTACGTCGCCAATTTTTTTCATCAGTGAGATCCTTGCCAGGTAATCCACGTTTCCAGTAACAATCAAACTATATATCAACAATCCCGAAGCCTGCCAGCTCTGGTCTTGTGCATAGAGATAGACCACCAGCGGAACCCAGATGATCATGGTGCCCACGAGCGGGAAGAAGGCAAAAATACCGGTTAGAAATCCCCAGAGGCCGAACTCTGATAAGCCAAAGATCCAATATCCGATGGTTGCAGTGATCCCCTGGATGATGGAGATCAATGGTATCCCGATGGCATTAGCCCGTACCATCGTCATGGTCTCATCTTTCAACTTCTTCACACTATCGGCATGCAAAGGGATGAACCTGTTGATGCTGCCTTCCATATCCTTCCCATTCACGTACATGAAATACAATACGAAGAACATCATGGCCAGGTTGCCAAGGATATTCAATGTACTGTTCAGAAAAGTTGGAATGAAGTTGCCCACCATTTTCTGCAACTGGCCCAAATTCTCCTTGGTCAGCAACTCAGCTCCCGTGTACTCTGAAATGCGTGCGGATAATTCATTCAACCCATGCATGAGTTCTTCAGAATGTCCAAAAATCCCGCTGACCTTTGGCATCATGATTCGCACGGTAAAGTATAAAGGGATCAGAATCCCGACAAGACTTACAATGATGAACAACAAAGCTGTCCATTTGGGATTCCAATTCCGTTTCTTGATCAGACCTGCATATATATTCTGGGTAAGAATATATAAAGTGATCGCCCCAAGAAACCCGGGAACAAAAATATAGAGTTGCTTGACGATGAGGAAGCCCAACATCAGGATGATGATGAGCAGAACAACCTGCCTGATCCGGTTATTGAATCTTGTTATTTTTTCCACGTCAAATTGTTTAACCCCAAACCTTAGTGCCCTCACTACAGTTTGAACAAATATCAATGTTTTTCCTGCTATTCATCAACTGTTTCCGGAATGTTCTGTAATTCTCATTATCCCATGCCTCACGAAAACTTTCTTTTTTCAAATTGCCCAGTTGATGCTGTGCATCCTTGTCAAAACAACAAGGCACAACCAACCCATCCCAGGTAATAACATTAGCATGCCAAAGCTTCCAGCAATGATTGGCCAATTTGTTTTTCGGCACATAATGCCCGTTGTTGTTCTTTTTATATCGGCTGTATTTATCTATCGTGGTGATCAATTGATTCGGGTCGTTTTCATAATCATAGATCTGCGCCGTTTTAAACCAGACATCGTCCACCCCGATCTCCGTGGCCAGTTTTTTTACGTCTTCAATTTGGTGTTCATTCGGCTTGACCACCAAAAACTGAAATACAATAAAAGGTGTTTTACTTTTCATGGCCTTCTTCCAACGAACCATATTTTTAGCGCCTTCGATCACTTTGTCCAGTTTGCCGCCCACCCGGTATTGCTGATACACTTCCTGCGTGGTGCCATCGATCGAAATGATCAATCGGTCTAATCCTGATTCAATTGTTTTTTTTGCCAGCTCATCTGTCAGGTAATGTGCATTGGTAGACGTGGCCGTGTAGATTTTCTTTGAAGAAGCATACTTGACCATGTCCAGGAATGCAGGGTTCAAATAAGGTTCCCCCTGGAAATAAAAGATTAGATAAAGCAGCTCACGGTGCATCTCGTCAATGGTCTTCCTGAAAAACTCGTTTTCCAGCATGCCCGTTGGTCGTGTAAATGCCCTCAACCCACT
>JANMHK010000528.1:0-1787 GCA_031375135.1 Sphingobacteriales bacterium
TGAAATTGTCTTCTTGTTGGGTACCGGGGATAACCAGTCAGACGCTATCAGGCTGGTTCAACAATTCGGCAATCCGTTTGCGGCGGCCCAGGCCCTGGAAAAAGTAAAAACCCTCTGGGAACAGACCCTTGGAAAGATCCAGTTGAACACGCCGGATACAAGTATCAACGTGATGGCTAACGGATGGCTGATGTATCAGACCCTGGCATGTAGATTCTATGCACGCTCAGGATTCTATCAATCAGGGGGGGCCTTCGGTTTCAGGGATCAGTTGCAAGATGCGTTGACCATCATACATACCAAGCCAGAACTGGTACATGATCATATACTGCTTTGTGCATCCCGGCAATTCCTTGAAGGCGATGTGCAGCACTGGTGGCATCCGCCCTTAGGAAGAGGTGTAAGAACAAGATGTTCCGATGATTTCCTATGGCTGCCTTTTTCCACTTGCCGATATGTTGACTTCACAGGCGATATGTCCATCCTGAATAAAAAAGCTTCTTACCTCGAGGGCCGTCATTTAAATCCGGATGAGGAATCTTACTACGACCTTCCAGGTATCTCGAATATTTCCGAGACTTTATTCGAGCATTGTAACCGGGCGATCAGACACGGCCTCCAATTCGGGTCACACGGTTTGCCATTAATGGGTTCCGGTGATTGGAACGACGGAATGGACAGAGTAGGTCAACATGGAAAGGGAGAAAGTGTGTGGCTTGGTTTTTTCCTGTATGATATCCTGATTCGATTCAGCACCCTGGCGGATAAATTCAACCAGCAGTCCATTGCAGAAAATTACCGGAAAGAGGCGATTTTATTGAAAGAAAATATAGACAAAAATGCCTGGGATGGTGAGTGGTACAGACGTGCGTATTTTGACGATGGAACAGCCCTTGGATCAGCAAAGAATGCGGAATGTAAAATAGATTCCATTGCCCAGAGCTGGTCAGTACTTTCCGGAGCGGGGGATCCTGCCCGCGCTGCTATGGCCATGGAGTCCGCCTATAAGAATCTGGTTCGAAAAGAGAGCGGATTGATTCAACTGCTTGATCCGCCTTTTGACAAATCAGGACTTAACCCGGGGTATATTAAGGGATACGTCCCAGGTGTAAGGGAAAACGGGGGCCAATACACTCATGCAGCTATTTGGCTGGTAATGGCTTTCGCAAAAATGAAAAACAAAGCGCGAACCCTCGAATTATTGGACATGATCAATCCTGTAAATCATGGCAGTACCCCCGAACAGATCGGTGTATATAAGGCTGAACCTTATGCAGTTGCTGCAGATGTGTATTCTGTTGACCTGCATGTTGGAAGAGCCGGATGGACCTGGTATACGGGTTCTGCGGGCTGGATGTACAGGCTAATGGTCGAATCAGTCATCGGTCTTTACCGTGAAGGAGATACCTTAAGGTTAGACCCTTGCATACCGGATCATTGGGATACATTCTACATCCGTTATCAATTCCGCGACACGGCCTACCACATCCGCTTCGTAAGGACAGAAGAATTTGGCCGTTTAAACAGGTTAATGGTGGACGGTGTGGAACAATCTGAAAACAGGATCATGTTGAATGATGACCATCAACAGCATCAATGCGAGCTATTTATTAAACGAATATATCAGAGCATTCTAAGTGAATAAAACCTACAATTTGGGATATAAAGTTCTATTCATTACCTTTGCTGCCCACCAGCAAACTGGTGGAGGTCTCGGGAAGTAGCGCAGGCCGGTAGCGCACCTGGTTTGGGACCAGGGGGTCGCAGGTTCGAATCCTGTCTTCCCG
>JANMHK010000532.1:0-2679 GCA_031375135.1 Sphingobacteriales bacterium
ACCAGGAAGATCCATGCCGCTGTGCCAATGAATTCGTTCTTAGGTAAACGCATGGCCAGGAAATAGAGATTCGCGAAAACTCCGGCCAGGTTGCCGATCATCGTTGTAAACCCTGCAGCAAGACCCGTTCCCGCAGCAAAAAAACGATTTTGGGGCACAAAAGTCGATGCCTTCATTTCCATCACTAGTACGATCACGATGGTTATGATGATGGTGAACACCATGATCTGGCGAAACAGCACTTCATTCATATCCTTTCCCGCCAACACACCCGCTATGATGCCCACCCCCATCCAGGGGATCAATTTCCAAAAATGCTTCCACTGCGCATGGCGGTTATAATAAGAAACGGCAGCGATATCTGCCATGGATAATAATGGAAGTACGATGCCGGTTGATAGTTTCCCGCCGAAAATCAGGGCCATGATAATGATCGCCAGCATATCCACACCCTTGAGCCCTGCTTTGCCCATTCCTATACAAAATGCAGCCAACGCGATCAGGGCCCACTGAGAAACAGAATACAAAGACAGGATATTCATTCCGGCAATGATAATTAAAATGCAGTTCCAGACTTAGTTAATTGGGATAAAACTGCTTTTATCTTAAAAGCTGTTCAGGTTTAATTTATTTTACAGAACTTAGTCGGTAACAATAAGTACAAAAAATGAACCGATCTAAATTCATCAGAAACGTATCCCTCACCACCGCTGGCTTCTTCATAGCCAAAGACATGTTCGCCGATAAAAAGGGGCCTGTTTACGGACATAACGGTATGCTCTATTCCATGAACACAAAATGGAGCAAAGCGGATCAGAATAAGACGCCGGTGAACGACTGCCATGAAATGGTGCAGGACAAAAAAGGACGGATCCTCCTGCTCACCAATGAAACGAAAAATAATATTCTGATATACAGCACCTCGGGGAAATTATTGACGAGTTGGGGACACGAATTCCCTGGTGCCCACGGTTTGTCCCTTGCAGATGAGAATGGTGCCGAGTACCTGTTTATCACCGATACCAATAAGAACCAGGTCTACAAAGTGTCGATGGACGGGAAGATCTTAATGACGATCGATGCCCCGCTGGATGCCGGTATCTACAAAGAGAAAAAAGCTTTCGTGCCAACTGAAGTGGCCATTGACAATGTGACCGGCGAGTTTTTTATAGCTGACGGTTACGGGTCCCAGTACGTATTGCACTACGACAGCAAAGGCAATCTGAAAGGATATTTTGGCGGTCGTGGTGAAGGCGACACCCATCTGGACAATGCCCATGGCATTTGTATCGACAGGCGGGACGGTAATCAAACACTTTTGGTTACTGACAGAACGAGAAACTGTTTCAAACGTTTCAGCATGGACGGTAAACTGGTTGATATCATCCGCATACCAGGCGCCTGTGTTTGCAGGCCAGTGATCAGGAATGAAAATCTCTATGCCGCCGTATTGCGCTCACCTGAAATTAGCAAAGAAGGTACCGGCTTCGTTACCATTTTGGACAAAAACAATAAAGTAGTGTCTAATATTGGCGGAACCGAACCGGTTTATGTGAATGGAAAACTCAACCCATTGGCCCAGGCTGAAAAGATCTTCGTTCACCCCCATGACGTTTGTGTTGACCGTAACGAAGACATATACGTTGCCCAGTGGGCCTCGGGCAAGGTTTATCCTTATAAGTTCACACGAAGGGGTTAATCTGGCATTTCAATGAATTGATAAGAGGCTTCTCCACACAGGAGAAGCCTCTTTTTTTGCCCTTGAACTACCCATTGTCCCACGCTGTTTAACGGCGAGAAAGTCCCGCCCAATCTTTGAGGGATAAATTTTTTTTATTGAGGGGTTAGGTCTATTTTACGACTATAAAAATTACAGCCCAATTTAAGTACACTTAGCATTGAATTCGATGAGTCAAGGATGCTGATTTTGCTGTACTAAAACTGCTTAGATGAAAAAAAAAACCTTCCTGCTGCTTGGGCTATTTGCCCTTTTCCTTCCTATTGCACTCGTGATCTCGTTTTCCGCTCCATCTGAAGACCAATTCTTCACTGATGCAGACCCCAAAGTCTCCAATCTTAAACTTCCGGAAGGATTTAAGGGAGAGCGACTCTATGGCCCTTCCGAGCATGGAG
This sequence comes from Sphingobacteriales bacterium, assembly GCA_031375135.1. GTDB lineage: Bacteria > Bacteroidota > Bacteroidia > Chitinophagales > Chitinophagaceae > Pollutibacter. The sequence continues at coordinate 2,134 of JANMHK010000532.1, forward strand.
AAGGCTCCTGGGTGGCCATGACCTTTGACAATAAGGGCAGGATCATTGCATCCGATCAGTACGGATACCTCTATCGCCTGACAGTTCCAGTCATCGGCGACACCCTTACCAAAACCACTGTTGAGAAACTGGAGGTCCTGAAAGACCCCGCCTTCATGAGTGATACCACATCCGGAAAGATCTCCATGGGCTATGCGCATGGTTTACTTTACGCTTTCAACAGCCTTTACGTGATGATCAACCATCGCGGCAATTCAACACTGAAAAAAACCAGCGGCCTCTACCGCCTGGAGGATACCGACGGAGATGATCAGTTCGACAAGATCACCCTGCTGAAATTGTTAGATGGCGAAGGTGAACATGGGCCGCATAGTATCGTGCTTTCTCCGGACAAGCAATCCCTGTTTGTGGTTGCCGGAAACTTTACCAAGATCCCGAAGATGGATTCCTATCGGAATATTCCTGACGGAAAATTGGATAACCTGTTCCCCCTGATCAAGGATCCCAATGGTCATGATAATACCGTTGAGTCGCAAGGCGGATGGG
>JANMHK010000083.1:0-2111 GCA_031375135.1 Sphingobacteriales bacterium
ATTGTATTTTTCACTATGGACGATTTGAAAATAGGACTCTTCGGCATTGGGCTTGATGCCTATTGGGTGCAATTTGATGGCTTGAAAGCGAGGCTCGAAAAATATTTGAATGAAGTTGAGAATAATTTAATCTCCGTTTTACCACAAAAGAATGTCCAGATCATCAACGCAGGACTGGTCGATGATGTTGACAAAGCCTTTGCAGCAGGAAAACTCTTTAAAGCAGCGGACGTAGAAGTCATTTTTCTCTACGTGACTACGTATGCACTCTCTTCTACCGTTCTGCCGGTAGTACAAAAAGCAGGTGTGCCTGTCATCATCCTGAATCTTTCACCGGAAGCCAGCATCGATTACACTTCGTTCAATGCCATGAAAAACAGGACCAGCATGACAGGCGAATGGCTTGCATTCTGTTCTGCCTGCCCGGTTCCCGAGATCGCTAATGTTTTCAGCCGGGTGGGAATAAAATTCTTCCAGATCACCGGTATGCTCCATAATGATCCCGAATGTTGGAAAGAAGTGGCTGATTGGGTGGAAGCGGCAAAAGTAAAACAGATCATGTCTAACAATCGCATGGGGGCAATGGGACATTACTACAGTGGGATGTTGGATATATATACCGACCTAACAAAGCAATATGCCAGCTTCGGCGGTCATATCGAGCTGCTGGAAGTGGAAGAACTGGCTACATTAAGAAAAGAGGTAACAAATCATGAAATTGAAGCCAGGGTTGAATATTTCCATCAGGTTTTCGACATTGAGCCTGACTGCACAGCAGAGGACCTGGAAGCTGCGGCACGTACCTCCGTTGCGCTTGAAAAACTCGTGGCTTTATACAAACTGGGTTCGCTGGCCTATTACTACAAAGGAACTGGCAACGCCGATAATGAAGAAGCGATCGCATCCATCATTTTAGGAAACTCCCTACTGACTGCCAACGGAATACCTGTGGCGGGTGAATACGAGATCAAGAACGTACAGGCCATGAAGATCATGGACAGCTTCGGCGCAGGTGGTTCGTTCACTGAATATTATGCCATGGACTATACCGATGATGTCATACTCATGGGGCACGACGGTCCCGGACATATCGCCATCGCAGAAGGCAAAACAAAGGTTCGGCCCCTGGGGGTCTACCACGGTAAAGTGGGTAAAGGCGTATCTGTAGAAATGAGCGTGAAGAATGGACCTGTAACCCTTCTTTCCGTTGTAGAAAAAAACAATGGCCTGATGCTTTTAGTGGCCGAAGGCGAATCTGTGCATGGTCCCATTTTAGAAATCGGTAATACAAACAGTCGGTATAAATTTCCAATCGGTGCAAGAAATTTCGTGAATCAATGGAATAGCCATGGCCCTGCACATCATTGCGCCGTAGGGGTCGGCCATATTTATACCAAGATTGAAAAACTTGGCTCGCTCCTCAATATGGAAGTCATTAAAGTTTGCTGAACCTGACCTATCGCTTTCTTGCAATCAATCCACCAACGGGAAGTCCGCTGGGAACCCTCGATGGAATTTCCTTATCGTATCCAGGATCGTTCAGCGTATTTAAAAACTCGATGATCTGGGAAAGGTCCCTGAACTCCACCCTGATCTGCTTAGCCAGCGTATCGAGTTGTTGCGGATGTATATGGGCACTGGCCAGACTTGTACCCCTTAGATCTTCATAAAAACCCAGCACGTGTTCGAGTGTCTGGATCTTCCCACTGTGCATATAGGGAGCAGTAAAACGAAGATTGCGCAGCGTTGGCGTACGAAATGCAAAACTTCCTTGAAAACCGGAATCAACATCGCTTCTCTTATCTCCATCCGGCGCACCCATTACATGCACTTTAAAATCCGACAGCATGGGCCCGCTATGACACCTTGCGCAACCGGCTTGCATAAAGAGTTCCATGCCTTCCAACTCTGAACTACCCAGCGCCGTTTTATCACCCCGCATGAATTGATCAAACCTCGAATTGTTCGCCACCAACGTCCTTTCAAAACAGGCAATGGCCTGCGCAAGTTCCTGCTCATCGATCTTATCGTCCCCAAAAGCCTTTCTAAACTGTTCGCGGTAAGCAGGAATAGCCCTGATGCGTCCCAGCACCACTTCAAGTACTTTCCCC
>JANMHK010000093.1:0-18741 GCA_031375135.1 Sphingobacteriales bacterium
TGGGAAAGCAACGCTGGGTAGAAGAGTTACAGGATGGGCACATAGCAGGGGAATAAGTTTTTATAACGATAAGGTATTTGCGGCAACGCGGGATGGAAGGCTTATCGCCATTGATGCGAAGACGGGTAAAGCCGTATGGACGGCGCAAACATTTGATCCTGCCAAACCTCTTTATATCACTGGAGCGCCTAAAGCTTTTAAAGGGAAGGTGATCATTGGTAATGGCGGAACAGAGAATGGGCCAACCCGGGGTTATGTTACAGCCTATGATGCAGAAACAGGAAAACAAGCATGGCGTTTTTACGTCGTTCCTGGGAACCCTGCAGATGGTTTCGAGAATGAGGCGATGGAAATGGCAGCCAAGACCTGGACAGGCGAGTGGTGGAAGCATGGTGGTGGCGGAAATGTTTGGCATGGCATTACCTATGATCCGGAACTTGACCAACTTTATATTGGTACGGGAAATGGTTCCCCCTGGAACAGAAAGATAAGAAGCCCTCAGGGTGGCGATAATCTGTTCCTCTGTTCGATCGTTGCGTTGAACCCTGACAACGGAAAATACTTATGGCATTATCAGACTACGCCTGGTGAATCATGGGATTACAATTCAAATATGGATATCGTTCTGGCCGACCTTAACATAAAAGGGAAGGACGTCAAAGCACTGATGCACGCGCCGAAGAATGGATTCTTCTATGTTATAGATAGGAAGACTGGAAAGTTGATATCTGCGGACCCGTTTGTAGAAACCACCTGGGCATCGCATGTGGATATGAATACTGGCAGACCTGTTGAAATTGCCGGGGCCAGGTACGAAGAAAAACCTGCTGATGTCACTCCCAGTTTTTATGGAGCACATAGCTGGCATGCTATGTCATACAACCCCAATACTGGCCTGGTGTACCTGCCGGCGCTGCATTTGGGGGTTACTTACTCCGATAGCGGGATAGACCTTAAGGCCTGGCGTTCTGTGGATTTCGTAGGAGGATTCGGTTTAAACATTGTTGGGTCCAGCAACCCCAAGGCTTATCCGGCGTCGCTGATAGCCTGGGATCCCGTTGCCAGGAAAGTGGCATGGGCCGTGCCGCAGTCGACTTTTTGGAATGGGGGAACGCTAACTACTGGTGGAGATTTGGTTTTTCAAGGAAGGTCTGATGGTATGTTAATGGCATATGACGCCAAAACTGGCAAGGAGCTCTGGTCTTTTGATGCAGGGCTTGGGATATCTGCACCACCCATCACTTACAGTATCAATGGGCGCCAGTATATATCTATTCTTGTAGGCTTTGGCGGCGGCTTTGCAGGATTGGGTGGAGCAAGTGCAGCGGCGCTGGGTTGGGCATATGGGGTACATACCAGAAGGGTGATCACGTTTTCCCTTGAGGGAAAAGCTTCGCTTCCACCACAGCCGGCCAAATCGTTTCCAAAGCCAATCGTGGATAAAGACTTCAAGGTGGTGGATTCGTTGGTGGCAAAGGGAGGCATGTTGTTTGGTTATTGCGGCGCCTGCCATAGCGGTGGTGGGATGGCTCCCGACCTGGTTGCATCACAAGTCCCTCTATCAGCAGAGGCTTTTGCTGCAGTGGTTCAGAAAGGAGGAAGGGTTGATAAAGGAATGCCTTCGTTTCCCAACCTAACTGATCAGGATCTCCTGGCTATCCGACATTTTATAAGACAGGTTGCCAATAATTCGGTGCTGGAAAAGAAAGCAGCCGGGAGGTGACTAGGCCTTCTTGTTAGCTCAAAAATTGTGAAAACCTTTTATGATGAATAAAATCAATAAAGTACCCTCGGTGTGTTTACTATTGTTAGGGATAGTGATATGTGCTTCCATGGCATATGGGCAAAGCCCGACAAAAGCAATTCATAAAACGATTTTTGTGACTGGCGGATCCATGGGCAAGCCTTATTTACTATACATAGCATCGCTGACAAACAAGCCCAATCCCAGGATTTGTTTTGTTCCTACGGCATCTGCAGATAATGCCAATGGAATCGCCAACTGGTACGCCACATGTGAAGACCTGAATATAAAGCCTTATGTTTTGCGTACGTTTATCAATTCAAATCCGAATCAAAAAACATTTGAGGAGATTATCATGAGTATGGATGCGATCATCGTCGGAGGCGGAAGTACTTTAAATATGATGGCTGTGTGGAAGGCGCAGGGGATAGATACATTATTAAGAAAAGCTTATGATAAAGGGATTGTTCTGGCAGGCGGCAGTGCAGGCTCTTTATGCTGGTTTACCAAAGGATCAACTGATTCAAGGCCCAAGCAACTATCCTTAGTAGAATGCCTGGGATTTCTTAAGTATAGCCATTCACCGCATTACCATGCGGAGCCCGCGAGACGGCCTCTTTATCACGACTACATCACGAAGGGTATTTTGGAATCTGGCTACGCTTGTGACGACAGGGCGGGTTTGCTTTTTGTTGATGGGGTGATGAAAAAATCTGTTTCCCTGGATTCGACGAGTAACAATTATTTTGTTTCCCTTGTGGATGGGAAGATCAAAGAAGAGTTGTTGCCTGCGGAAATAATCAAGCCTTAAAAATCGGTAAAGTTTGTAACAAAAATTATTTAAGAAAACTGGAATAAAGCCTATTCGATGAAGAGACTTAATAAAAAAATACGTGTTGTCGTTGAAAGAACAAGGTCAGGATTTTCAGCGTATGCCGAGGATATTGATGTATTTACAAACTCAAAGGCAACAAAATCTTAAACGTCGTCCCTTCTCCATCTTTCGTTTCTACTTTGATCTCGCCGCCATGGGCTTTGATGATGTCGTAGCTCAATGATAAGCCGAGACCGGTCCCTTCGCCTGTAGGTTTAGTGGTGAAAAACGGATTGTATATTCGATCCACAATGTCCTGCGGGATGCCTGTTCCATTATCTATAACAGCTATTTCAATCCGGTTGTCGAGTTTTTTGGTGGTGACATCAACCCGCGGATGGTAGGTGTCATCACTTCGTTTTCTTCTTTCATTTACTGCATAGAAGGCGTTGTTGTACAGGTTAAGTAATACCCGGCCTAGATCCTGAGGGACAACGTCCATTTTACCAATGGTTTTGTCGAGGTTCGTTTCAATGGCTGAGTTGAACGATTTGTCTTTCGACCGCAGGGCCTGGTAGCTTAATTTCAAATATTCGTCAATCAGTGCATTGAGGTCTGTAAGTTCTTTCTGGCCGGTACTCTGCCTTGAATGTTGCAGCATGCCTTTTACGATCGAGTCTGCCCGTTTCCCGTGATGATTGATCTTATTCTCGTTCTCCTCAATATCATTTGCGATTTCCTTCGCCTCCTCGATATTCCCTTTATTGATCTCCTCTTTCATCTCTGCGATCAGTTCTTTATTGACATCAGAGAAGTTGTTCACGAAGTTGAGCGGATTTTGAATTTCATGTGCGATGCCGGCAGTAAGTTCCCCGAGCGAAGCCATTTTTTCGGCTTGTATTAACTGTAATTGGGCTTGTTTGAGCTCAGTCAATGTCAGGTCTACTTTTTGTTTTGCCACTTCTAATCTGTTGAAATCTTCGTAGCGGGCATAGGCAGTAGAGAATGCGTCTGCAACAGACTTGATCATTGTCAATTCGCCTTCAGGCAGTGGGTCTGTGTTTCCGACATAAAACATGCCTTGTAGAAATGGAAGGAAATGAAGGTGAAAACCATCCCCGGGGATGGTACTTAAATATTGTTTGGAAGATGCGAGTACACCTTGTTCTACCAGGCTATCGGCGAAGGAGGTGAATGCTTTCTTATCCCAATAATCTGTATAAATCTTTTTATGGCGCCATTGCTCCAGGACTGGCGCAAGATTTCCAGGGTTGTTATAGGGCAGATGAAATGCGGCAATGGCTTTTCCTTCTGGAGTTGACAGAAAACTATGAATAAGTTGTTTGGTATCATCCATAATAAACACGCCACATCTAATGAAAGGAATACCGAGGATGGTCAGTTCGTTCCAAATCAGGGGAGTGATCCTGTCGAGGTCAGAAATGGTCCGCATCGAAGCAATGTCGGCGCGTATTCGGTCGAGTGCCGATTGCTTTGCAGCTTCCCTTGCTTGCGCCTCTGCTTTCTGGAGGTCCAGAAAGCGGGTATACGTTCTTTCGAATTCAACAGCAAACCGGCCGAGTAGTTTTTTATCGTCTTCCGGCAAGTCCTCTGCAACCATGACCCCGAAACAGCCATATTTCATAAACGCCTCCACGTAGTAGAGTCCTTCCCGGAAATATTCAGCTTTGAGTTTTTCAACTCCCTCCAGCAATTCTTTCCAGGCAAGAAAATAACCGACAACATTAGCGGGAGGTACATGATAAGTATGCACACGTTGATCGCTCTTCCAGTCAACCAAACATTGAGCGGTTGCCGGCTCTTGTCTGTCGAGCGGATAATTAATCGCTTTACTCTTAAATTCCGGTCTGCCGTTCTGATCAGAAGTTTGTTCTTCCGCCCATGCGGCCCAAAAAATATGTCGGTCGTTTTTGTCGTCCGGCAGCCATAGAAATGAAAATGCCGAATCGATCCCCATCAGGAGAACTTGTTCGTGGAATACGCGTAATGTTTCATCAAGCTGTTCTGAATGCTGCATGAGCATGCTCTGTGTCCGGGTGCGCTCAAGTGCCGCTTCTATTTTTGCCTCTTTTGCCCGGGCTTCGGCTTTCTGCAAATCCTGGAATCGGGTATAGGTTTGTTGGAATACTTTCCCGAAGCGCATAAGGGTGGCGTTCTCTTCAGCTGTGAAAGGAATGCCGTCGAAATTCTCGATATAAAGGCCAACGGTATCGAGCAATACGGTGGATATGGCAAGACCGGGACAGTTTAGATAATGATCTTTTGTTTCCTGGGGTACGTCTGGAAACAGGGAGAGGAGCTTTTGATAAAAGCTGTTTTTTTCTTCAAATCCATGGTGGTTAGTGAATAAGTTAATTCCAGTTTTTTTTGCTTCAACGAAGCTGTTCCAATGGGGCGAGTCAAAATACGGGATGACAGCTTGTGAGGGGAAAACATGTTTGTCTGCCAGCCAGATATGCATATCATCATGCTTTTTATAGTCTATGATGAAGCCAGCGTGTTCAACAGCAATATTCAGGTGTACGAATTGACTGAAAACAACCTGAATGACCTCTCCAAGTTCATTGCTGTTCTGCATAGCCATTGATCTTGACCGTACTTTTTCAAGTGCAGCTTCAGTTTGTGATTCTCTTGTCTGGGCTTCTGCTTTTTGGAGGTCAAGAAATCGAATATAACCTTGTTCAAAAACCGTTGAGAACCTTTTTAGTATATCGATTTCATTTTCAGTAAGTTCTTTTTCATAGTGACGGTGAATGCCTATCCCCGAGTTTTTTGCGAAAGCAAAAGCCTGGGTCAGAAAGGGTTGTTCAAGAATCCAGTTCTTAAGTTCCTCGGGAAGGATTTTATAATCAGTTTGTTTAAAAGCATATTCGAACCATGGGGTTTTTTCTTTAAAAGAATAAATCTTTGAAATAAAATCAATTCCTGATTCCCTGGCCTTCCAGATGTCTGTTATTTGTGAAGGGGCTTCATAGCAAGGTGTTCTAAAATATGAAGGATATAATCCATTTCCACCTATCCAGAGATTAAAAATTTTGGGGTCTTCATTAGGTGTCAAAATAAAGGCTGCTCCTGCCGCGGGGCCAGTTTCCAGAGAAAATTGAAGTTCCTCCAATTTTTCAAAAACTACGGCTGCTAAATCCGCAAGTTCATCACTTTTGTGCATGGCCAGGGAGCGCGAACGAATTTTTTCCAAAGCAGCTTCAATCTTCGCTTCTCTTGCTTGCGCTTCCGCCTGTTTTAGGTCATTGAAACGCGTGTAGGTTTGTTCGAACACTTTGCCAAAGCGAATGAGTGTCGCATTGTGTGCATCGGAGAATGAGAGACCTGAAAAATTCAGTATATAGAGAATTACATTCTTCAAAACCACATGGGACGTCTCATAACCCGGAGCACCATAAACCGCCTCTTTCATTTCTTGTGGAATAGGTATGTATTTTGAAAGATGATCAAAAAATCTATTTCTCTCTTCGCGTGTGAGGCTGGAAGTATAGAAATCGAGACCTTTTTCTTTTGCTTCCTTATAACGATTGAATTGGGGATGATCAAAGTATGGGATATGTACTTTGTAGGGGAATGCGGAGGTTACATCAGCAAGCCAGAAGTTAAAGTCATCGCTTTCCAAATAATCCATGGCAAAACCTGCTCCATCAAGCGGGATATTCAATTGCAAGAACTGTTCATAGATCAACTGAATAACTTCCCGGAGTTCCTCACTTTTTTGCATACCCATGGTGCGGCTTCTCACTCTTTCCAGTGATGCTTCTATCTGGGCTTCCCTTGCCTGTGCTTCGGCTTTTTGAAGATCGAGGAAACGGGTGTAGGTCTGTTCAAAAACTTTTGCAAACCGTTCTAATAGTTGAAGTGATTCGGCCGGGCGGGGTTCATTCGTTGACAGCGCCAGTATACCCCTGGAAAAATAGGCGATATGAACTATCCATCGATCACCAGCAAGCAGTTTTACAGGAAATGTTTCTTTGCCTACTAATTCATTCCGGTATTGATTGTACTTCTGTAATTCTTCTTCTTTGATTTCTAATACCAATGTCTTTTGCTGATCTTTCCAACTTCTGAACATTTTACTCATCACGAAAGGCTCATCTATACTATGCCTGAAAGTTTGATGCATTTTATTTCCGTGAAGCGTTGCAGATATCTCAACCACACCTTCTAATTCCTTTATAATACCTATGGTACATTGCTCTGCAGGTTCTCCTAATTCTTTTAATTGCTGAAAAAGTACCAGGGAAGTATCCGGTAATTCATCGCTATGTTGCATAGCCATTGTTCTGCTTCTTACTCTTTCCAAAGCAGCTTCTATTTGTGCTTCTCTTGCCTGTGCTTCGGCTTGTTTCAAATCATTAAAACGAGTATAGGTTTGCTCAAATACTGCAGCAAACCTTTTTAGGAGATCAAAGGTTTGATCGGATATATTTTTGTTCCCGGAAAAGGACAACCATCCTTTTGAAAAGAAAATGATATTGACAATCCACTGATCTTCAGGAAAATTTACTTTCGTTTCAAAGAAACTATTGCGGTGTTCATTATAGTTTTTCAATTCCTTTCCTTCAAACTCCAGTTTTAGCGATTTTTGTTGCGCTTTCCAGGCAGCAACCGCTTTGGCCATCACATACGGATCATCGATCGGGACATTAAGGGTATGAGGCAAATGGTGGCCCTGAACAGTTGTAGATAACTCAATAACCCCTGCCTGCTCATTAACGATTCCGATGGAATTTTGTACAGTTGTCTCACCCAATTCTTTCACTTGTTGAAAAAGCAAGTATGAAGTTGCCGGAAGTTCATCACTTCGCTGCATAGCCATTGTTCTTGCACGAACTCTTTCCATGGCTAGCTGAATCTGTGATTCTCTCGCCTGGGCTTCTGCATTTTGCAGATCGAGGAAGCGGGTATAGGTTTGTTCAAAAACTTTACCAAAACGCTTGAATATATCGTGTGCTTCGGGTACAGGTTCATACGTGATAAACATCAGACTTACCCTTGAACCGAATACAAAATGCTCATATTGATGAGATGGAAACTGGTTGCCGTCTTGCCTCATTTTATCAAACTGCTCTTCGCCCAGTCCGGTAAGTGCGATGTACAATTGTTTGATCTTTTCCCCTTCAACATATTGCACATCAAATTCTACCCCGCTTTTCCTGGCGTTACTGATGTCTTGTAATGCTTCAGCCCTCTCTGTTAGCACCGTATAGGGCTCAATAAAACCTCCGTTAGGACTTGTTATGTAATCAACATAAGAGTTATTATCATCACTCCATACATTGAACCCGGCGGTCCAGCTGTTGATGCCAAGATCTGTTACCTGTTTAAACAATAGGCCCGCCACCTCTGTCAGTTCCTCGCTTTGCTGCATAGCCATGGTTCTTGCGCGAACCCGTTCCAACGCAAGTTGGATTTGCGCTTCTCTTGCCTGCGCTTCTGCCTGCTTCAGGTCGTTGAACCGAGTATAGGTGAGATCGAATACTTTCCCAAAACGGGCAAGAATATCGAGGTTACTATCCGACAAAGGTTCTTCACCTACTGTTTGTATGCCACCAAAATTGCTAAAGGTAAAAGAGGCTACGTATCTTTTTAGTGCCTTTGATGCAGCCTGTGCCTCCATGGGCATTTTTCTGAACTCGGTTTCTGTAAATAGATATTCGTCATAAATCGTTTTCTCTTCGCCTTCTATAACATAAATAAATTTAGTGTTCCTCTCTTTATAGCCCTTCATCATGGCATGGTGAAAAGGATAGTCTTCAAACTTCATGTAATAGGAATCTGGTGGCTTACCCGTATCCGGGTTGGCTCCCCATACCATATTCGATAGACTGCTTTCATCAATAATATTGATAATGCACATGGAGATAGCAAAATCAAGTTTGGTCAGTTCTTTGAAAACTGTGTCAACCAGATCCGACAATTCCTTGGAGCTTTGCATGGCCATTGCTTTTACTCTCACTCGTTCTAAGGCGGATTCTATTTCCAATTCACGAACGTACTGAGCCAGTTCAATTTGGCATTTTGTAAGGGCTGATTGCAGTTCCTGGTTTTCTGTTGAAACCGACTTTGCTGACTGTTCTTGGTCCATGTCGTGTTGCATTTGTTGGGTCATTAGAAAGGTAAACTTTTCTCCCTAATGGCCAAACGGGGAATAAAGAAATTGTTAGAGGTGAGTTATTCGGCTATTCTTTAATTAAAAGTGCGGTAAAGCCTTAGGCCAATTCCCTGCAAAGTTGTTGAAAGCGAAGGTGCCGGGGGTTTAGCTGAATTAAATAATTACCTTGAAGGGGCCCAATAGGTGCACGTAATCAAGGCATGCATATTTTTTATAACAGTAGTAGACAGATCAGAAGCATCTGGTGGGTGGCCATCTTCGTGCTTATTCTGGCTGGCCTGACTTTCCCGTTTATTCTACTCTCCAACAAGTACAAATGGGAGCTGACCCTTCTACACCAGGCCATCATTGTAGTTGCCGCATCGTGGATTTGCCAATTATTGAGAAAGCGTCCCCTATCGGAATTTTCGGGTCAACTTAATGTTGCCTGGGGTAAAAATTTCTTATTAGGCTCATTGCTGGGTGCGGTACTGATGTTGGCACCAGCCTTTTTGCTATGGATAATCGGATTTGTTAGTTGGAAGATGAATGCCGTAGAGCCATCTTCCATATTATCAGCAACCGGGTTATTTATTGCGGTGGCCATAGCGGAAGAATTTCTGTTCAGGGGATTTGTATTTCAACGACTGATTGAAAGTATAGGGACCTGGGGTGCACAGTTATTGTTGGCGGCCTATTTCCTTTTGATACACGCAAATAATCCTGGTATGGAAGGTACCATCAGGATAGTGGCATCGGTAAATATTTTTCTTGCTTCCATCATGTTTGGATTGGCTTTTTTGCGGTCGGGTAGTCTGGCTATGCCAATCGGCCTGCACTTTATGGCGAACTGGGTGCAGGGCACCCTACTTGGATTTGGTGTAAGCGGCGATGATCAATCCGGGATATTCAAACCAGTCATTGATGCGAGTGCCCCGCCCTGGATGACAGGCGGCGCCTTCGGATTAGAAGCCAGCATTCCCGGGTTGATCTGCGTAGTGGGCATCAGCGTTCTGATTTATCGGCGGCGAATTATGAAACGTAATTAGTCCCTTTTGTACTGAAGATCTAATTGCTGTAAAAATTGTTCTGCATGAGTCAAATGGGCTTGCTGCTTTTCGTGCGACATCTTATCATAGGTATTTACCAGCATGCCAAGCCGCGGATTTTTTAGGAAGAAGCTTCTGTGCACATGCATAAACCGCCAGAACAGTCCATCCCATACCTGCTGCCAATCTCCTTTTTCATAGTCACTCATCTTCATCAAGTAGTTACTGCCGCTGATGTACGGCTTGGTAGTCATCAACCCTCCATCGGCAAATTGCGTCATCCCGTAGACATTGGGTACCATGACCCAATCGTACGCATCAATAAACATTTCCATAAACCATTGATATACTTCATCCGGATCAAATTCACACAACTGCATAAAATTCCCCAGCACCATCAAACGCTCGATATGGTGGCAATAACCGGTTTCCAGGATCTTTTTAATGGTCAGGTCAATCGGCGGGATTCCGGTTTCGCCAGTCCAGAAACTTGCGGGTATTTTTCGTTTGAATCCCCAGTAATTTTTTGTTCGTTGAATGCGGCCTTCTCTTTCGTAGACAATCCGTATAAATTCCCGCCAACCCATGATCTGCCTGACAAAGCCTTCCAGCGAGTTTAAGGGGATTTGAAATTTGTCGGCCGCACTAAATGCACCATCCAGGATCTGTTTTGGTTCCAGAAGTCCAACATTTAGCATAGGACTTAATACCGAATGGTGCAGTACATTTTCTTTAACTACAATCGCATCCTCATAAATGCCGAATTTTTCAAAACGGGTTTCTAAAAAATCGTTCAGCCATTTTTCGGCATCTGCAAATGTGGTAACAAATAAATAGGGCGGCTCGGCATTTCCATAGTTGTCCTGAAAATATTTTTGAACATATTCCCGGGCCTCAGCCACAAAGCTGTTCTCGGCAGGAAATTCCAGAATAGGCACTTTCCCCTTCTTGGGAAATTTTTCCCTGTTTTCTGCATCAAAGGTCCATTTGCCGCCGCGTGGTTTCCCATCTGCTTCCAATAAGATCTTACGGGACTTTCGTTGCCAGGTATAAAAGTCAGTTTGAAAATATGTTTTCTTTTTGCTGAAGTAGTCGTCAACGCTTCCCGGCGTATTCAGGAAGTTCGGACTATCATGAATATGAAGTAAGATGTTAAGTTTATCACATGCCTGCTGCATCTTTTGGAGTAACCAATCATCTACCGGATCAGCGATGTGAATGGCAGTTATCGTTTCTTTTGCTAATGCAGATACCAGTATCCGGCAGTCATTTTCCGGTGCAAGGGTTTCAATATAGTTTACGGTGTAATGATTTTGCTGTAGCCAGTGTTCATAAAATTTCATGCTGGCTCTGTGCAATACTAATTTCTGCTTATGGAAGTTATACTGCCTGAAAAAAAGCCATTCTTCAACCAGATAAACCGCCCGATTTTCCGCTAACGCCGGATGGTTTTGAAATAACTGGTTCGGAAAAATAATTGCTACTTCTTTTACCATGCAGATTAAACAACAAACCGGACCATAAGTTTATCATTAAATTTTCCGGGAGGCATGTACTCCTGATTATTTTAGTACCGGTAGTCTCCCCGGCGTATATGGAGCACGATATTTCTCCAGTTGAACTTCCAGTTTATTCACTGCTTCGCCAATCGATTTTACTTCATCATAAACGGGCCTGAATTGCTTTTCGACCAAGGCATAGCTTTCTTTATAGGCTGCAGGATCTGCCGCTGTAGATGACCACAAGGCTCCCGTGATATTTCTTAATCGTTGATTGATCGAAGGCGCTGTCTCGAATTCCCTGCTTGACCTGGTTCGGTCTCCATTTAGCGCAGTTCCAAGTTCGTCGAGCCTTTTTTCAAGCGCGTTAAACTGTTCTGATAGTTCAAGCGGGACAGCTCCGGCTTTCAGGGCTGCAGCCTGTAGGTACTTCAACTTGTTGATCTGCTCGCGTCTGTATTCTTCCGTGCCGGAAACAACACGCTGTAACTCGGCCAGTTTACTGGTGTACTCACTAAGCGCTTTTTTGTCTTCCACCTGGAACGAACCGGCCCCAAGCGGCACAGCCTTGAATGTAATAGGCTCCGTAAGCGACGAGTATTTTCCATCTTCGAATTTGCTCATGCTCACCCTGTATGTGCCCGGCAATGCCATGGGTCCAATCTCCGGTGAGCTAAATGCCATGGATTCGTCGAAAGTTGTAAAATTGACCGGTGTTGTTGGTTCATATCTAAAGTCCCACACCATTCGGTTCAGTCCTTTTTTTGCCGGAGCTTTTAGTCTTCTCACCGTCACGCCCGACTCATCACTTATGGTGAATATGATCTGAGGCTCCGGCTGAGTGTCTTCCATCTTGAGTGAGTCGAAAGACGGGTAATAGATGGGCTGTTTATTCTTAACCAGCTCAGCTTCTTTATCCTTTCTTTTTTCCTTTAAAGTTTTGATATCATCTTTCAAATAATAGGTGAACGTGGCACCAACCGGAGGGTTAGGCGCAGTGTAAAAACTTTCCCCCTGAAATCCCTTGCCGCGCACACCCAGCGTTGTTGCAGGAAGGAACATGAGCGCGTCTTTAACCGGGTAGATCATCGCTGCCTTCTGAAGGTCTTCCGGTTTCATATTTCTGAGCGGCGTATAGTCGTCCAAAACATAGAATCCCCTTCCGAAAGTCGCCAGTACCAGATCGTTTTCTCTTCTCTGGATCTCGAGATCTCTAACCGCGATCGTTGGCATTCCGCCTTTTAGTTGCACCCAGTTTGTTCCGCCATTGATGGTGGTGAATAATCCAAATTCAGTTCCTGCAAAAAGCAGCGCTGGATTTACATGATCTTCCGATACGGCATATACAGAGCCTCTTTCAGGAAGATTATTTTGTAGTGCTATCCATGTTTTCCCAGCGTCGCGGCTCCGGTACATATAGGGTTTGAAGTCACCGTATCGGTGTTGGTTGAACACAGCGTATACCGTGTTCTTATCGTGCTGCGATGCCAACAGCTGGTACACATATGCATTGGAAGGTACTCCTGCGGGGTATGTCATCGGGGTCCATGTATCGCCGCCGTTTGTTGTAACATGAAGGGCGCCATCGTCTGTGCCTACAAACAACATATTCGCATCAAGTGCCGACTCGCTGACGGTGGTGATGTTTCCATATACATCCGTAGACCCATTCTTGGCTACCGCGTCAACACCCCATACCCGACCCATTACTTCCATTTTATTTCTATCGAGTTGTTTGGTCAGATCGGGGCTGATCACCTTCCAGTTATTTCCCCGGTCGTCCGACCGGAACAACTTATTCGCAGCATGATAGATCCTTTTATTATCAAAACGGGAGATGACAAGCGGCGCATCCCAATTCCAGCGATAGCCGGGCTCGCCCTCGGGTTCAATGCTTTTAATACTAAGCATCTCGCCAGTCTTGCGATCATATCTTACTAACCCTCCATACTGCGATTGAGCGTAGATGATATTGGGATCCGACTGATCCACCTGCGTTTCAAAACCATCACCGAGGCTGGTGAAATACCAATCTGAATTCATGATCCCGTTTACACTGTTTGTCCTTGATGGTCCGCCAATGGAGAAATTGTCTTGCGTACCGCCATGTATATGGTAGAAAGGAAGCGCGTTATCGGTTGCCACTTTATAAAATTGCGTAACCGGAAGGTTCGGTTTGAACAACCAGTTGTTGCCCGTGTCAAAGGATTCGTACAACCCCCCATCGCAACCGACCAGGTAGTGATCTGTATTGGCTGGATCTATCCAGATCACGTGATTGTCTATATGCTTACTCTTCTCGCCGAGTATCTGGAAAGTTTTTCCGCCGTCATTGCTTACCTGCATATAGGAATCCATGGCATATAGCCTGTTGATGTTTTTAGGATCGCAGAAAATGCGCTGATAGTAGTTCCCGGATGTTGCCACCGTACTTTGTTTTTGCCAACTCTGGCCCCGGTCGCGGCTGATATAGGTGCCCGCCCCTTCGCGGGCTTCGATCATGGCATATAATACGTCTGGATCGACGGGGGAGATGTCTATTGTTATGCGACCCAGATCACCGGTGGGCAGGCCACTGGTCATTTTGGTCCAGTTGGCACCTGCATCAGTGCTTTTGTAGAGGGCAGATTCAGGACCGCCGCCGATATAGGTGAACACCTTTCGTTGGCGCTGGTGTGCCGTGGCATAAAGGGTTTTTGAATTCCTGGGGTCCATATGGATTTCTGAAAACCCTGTGTGTTCACTGACAGTCAGGATATTCTTCCAAGTTTTTCCGCCGTCCGTGGTTTTGTAAATGCCGCGCTCGCCACCGGAGCTCCAAACCGGCCCATAAGCTGCCACATAAACGATGTCCGGATCTGTTGGATCTATGACCAGGCTGCCGATATGCTCCGACAGTTTGAGTCCTACATTTTTCCATGACTTTCCACCATCTTCTGATTTATAAAGTCCATCGCCGTAAGACACGCTACGCTGGTTGTTTCCCTCTCCTGAGCCCACCCAGACCACATTTGAATTGGTAGGATCGATGACCACACAACCAATAGAATAAGAACCCTGCGCATCGAAAATGGGAGTGAATGTGGTTCCTGCGTTCGTGGTTTTCCAGACTCCACCTGCTGCCGCAGCTACGTAATACTCACTGGGATTTTTTGGATTCACCGCCAGGTCTGCCACCCTGCCGGATGTGATGGCAGGTCCGACATTTCTTAATATTAATCCGGAAAAGTTCGAGGAACTGATGGGATAAGAAGGGGCGGCTTGTTCTGGGGCCTTTGATTTTTTCTGGGCATTAGTGACCAAGGATAAGAACACAAAGGCGGCCAGTACGATAATCCTAAAATTGATTCTCATAAAACAGGAATTAGTCGTTCTAAATTATGTGTTTTTGGGATAGGGAAGTTGGTGTTTAGAATGATGGTAGACGAGAAACTCATCTTTCTACATAATGATCATATTTCAGATTGATCATTTGGAAGTGGTAATTCTATGGTTGGAGTCATAAAATATAAAACCCAGGCATTTGCCCGGGTTTTAATACTTGACGCTTAAGCGTTCCAATTTTTTATTTAAGCCTTGCTGACTTTTTTCACTTCGATAGCATCGCCATTCAGGTCACCTTTGATGGTAACTTTCTGACCAATAAATGCTTCAACTTTTGCAGGATCAGTGATCTTGTACATTTTATCTCCTACAACAAGGACAGTTGCTTTACCATCTTTGATGCACTTTTTGGCGCACTCGGCATGGCCTTCATTGGCCGATTTAACACCGCAATGATCATCGCTGATTATACCGGTCCAGGTGCCTTTTTCAGTGGCAGAAGCTATTGTTACAACGAACAACATCATTAGCGAAAAGAGATACTTTTTCATGTCTTATAGTTTGTAGTAAATTACACAAAAGCCCCGACTTTACAACTTCAGTTTTTCGTAGAAGTATTCCTGGCTTAGCTCCTTAATGCTGCCCGGCGGTAAATCGCCCAGTTCCAGGTCCTCTATCGATAGCCTGATCAGCCTGATACATTTGTGATTGACCGCCGCAACCATCTTCCTAACCTGGTGGAATTTGCCTTCTTCCAAACTGATGAGTAGCCAGCTAAACTGGATGTTCTCGTGTAAGGGAGGATCTGGTTCAGCAATATGGGTGGGCTTGTCCGTCACAGTCACCCGGCAGGGCCCGGTAAAGTACTCCCCGCCTTGTGAGGCGGATATGTAAACTCCCGTAGAGAGTTTGGTGATCGTTTCGGCACTGACCTTGTTCTTTACCTGAACCAGGTATGTACGGCTATGGGGTTGCTTGCCCTGGAATAATAAGCGGGTTACTTTTTTGTCGGTGGTTAGCAGTAACAATCCTTCCGATTGATTGTCCAGACGGCCAATGGCATGGGTGCCTTCCGGGAAATCGAAATCGATGGAACCCAGAAGCCGCACATTGTGGGTGCTGACAAACTGGGACACCATGTTCACGGGTTTATGCAGAACGAAATAGCGGTGTCCCATAGTGGAAGCAATTTAATTAATATTGCAGATGCAACAAGGCTCCAAAGATCCTTTACACGGGAAAACCCTCGAGAAAATCGTTACCGAACTGGTGGCTTTTTTTGGCTGGGAGGTTTTAGGACAGCATGTGAGGATAAACTGTTTTAATATCGATCCCAGTGTCCAATACAGTTTAAATTTTCTTCGCAAAACACCTTGGGCCAGAAAAGAAGTGTAAGAACTTTATGTGAGGATGATACAGGAGGGAGATATGTAAGAATAAGACGACCGGCTAGTGAGTTAATGAACAATGAAATGAATGGTAATATGTGTGTGCGTTTGATCAAATAAAAAAAGGGTCAAGCAACGCTCAACCCTTTTAATCCGTAACAGTACCAATCTTATTTTAACATGTCCTTCACTGTCCTTGCTCTTTCCAGATGGGTTCGCAAGGTAGGAACATACTTCGAGGCGAAAGCCCTGACATCAGGGTCTTTTGCGTCCCGTGCTGCTTTTTCAAAAGCGTCTACGTCATCTTTATGATCGTCGATCATGAGATTCATATAATCTTTATCAAAATCAGTTCCCTTTTTTTCAGTCATCTTATTCATGTGGTCCATATGATCTTCACCAGGAACCATTGGAATGGTGATGTTCTTTCTTGCAGCCAGGGATTTCAATTCATCATTAACCTTAGCATGGTCGTTTGCCATCATCTGGCCAAATTCTTTGACTGCAGAATTAGTGGCTTTTTTGGCAGCCATTTCGCCTAGTTGAACCTCCATGAGGCCACCGCTTGCTGCTTTCACAACAAACTCATTGTCGTCTTCCATTTGACCACCCGCACGCATCGTGTCGGTTTTTTGCTCATTTTTTTCTTCAGCGACTTCTACACTGTCGTCTTTTTTCTGGTTGTTGTCGCATGCCAAAGTGAACAATAAGGCCAGTGGAATGATTATTTTCTTCATGTTAGTATTTATGCATGAACGCTTAAAAAACTCATGCCACGAATTGGCCTACGGCCAATTCTATTGGCGGATTGGCGAATTGGCGAATTTTTTTGCTGGCAGGCGGCTTGATTCAGAATTTCCTAAATTGCCATCTACATGAACGAGCTGAGTAAAATGCCCCTTAAGGAGAAATTAGTGGTTGCACTAAGGATTGTCTTTACAGTAGCCTTAGTTTCTGGGATAGTATGGGAAATTTTTTGGCCGAATCCTAATAGAGTTAGAAGTATTGTCAGAATTGCACTCTGGTTATTTCTCTTGTACAGCCAGATTCGATTTTTACAAAACAAATTCCGCCGGCAACAAGCTAATGAATCAGTCAATCCGTAAATCCGCTAATCCGCCAATCCGTCAATTACTTCGTGGGAAGCTTCCTCGGATTAGCGAGATAAGCCGCCACAGCATCTTCCATATCAACGTCCATCAAATTAGCCAGAGTCATCAGCCACATCAGTACATCGGCAAATTCTTCTTTTGCATTTTCTTTATCACCACTTGCCATCGCCGATGAGAGCTCACCTACTTCTTCATGGAACCAAAGCGCAGTATGAAACAGACCTCTTTCGTTATCGGTTTTGAAATATCTTTCTTTGACAAGTGCTTGCAATGCCGAGATGTCCATATTGAATAGTTTAGGATTGATTTTGTTCCTGGGTATGGGGAAGGAATTTGCTCCCGCGGTATAGTTCAAATTCAAAAAGACGACAATCTATCGTGCTGGTATAAAATTCAATTCGGCGTTTCGGCTTAAGACCTACCTTCTTCCCCAATTCCAAATTCCCCGTGAACACATAGCCCGTATAACCACCGCATTTTTGTTTCATAAAGTCTCCAATGCGCTTATAGGTTTCTTCCAGTTCTCCTTCATTACCCAAACGATCTCCATATTCCGGATTGACATAAAAAATGCCGGGCACGTCCGGTGGGATTTCCGTATCTGCAAAGTCGCATACTTGAAAGTCAATGAGGTTGACCACGCCCGCGGCAATCGCGTTCTTTGTCGAGTTTTCTACTGCCCTACGACTGTAATCGCTCGCGATAATACGCAGTCCGGGGACATCAATAATCTGATCTTCCAACAAGGCATCTTCGCGTTGATATACCGCATCGTCGTATCCCTGCAGATGCATGAATGCGTAATTGGTACGGAACAGTCCGGGGCGACGGTTAGTAGCGATCATCGCGGCTTCGATGGCTACGGTGCCTGAGCCACACATGGGGTTGACGAAGGGTGATTTTCGATCCCAGCGGGATGCCAGGATAGTAGCTGCTGCAAGGGCTTCCAGCATGGGGGCCTGACCGGGAATTTTGCGATAGCCGTGACGGCCAAGGGAGTCGCCGGTTGAATCAATAAAGATCTCCGCATGTTCATTTTTCCAGAACAAGTGAATCACTGCACCAGTCAGTGCCGAACCCGTTGATGGCCTGCTGCCTCGTTTGTCCCGCAACCTGTCCACGATGGCATCTTTCACCCGGAGGTTAGCAAACATGCTGTTGTTGATCGTGGGATTATTTACATTGCTGGTGATGGAAAAATAGCTGTCTTCAGGAAGGATATTTTCCCAAGGGTAATCAATAAGATTTTTGTAGATGTCGTCTGCATTTTCGGCCTCGAATTGTTTGAGGCTGTATAGTACCTGGCTCGCGCAACGAAGGTTGAGGTTGAGTTTGATGCAATCGTTCAACGTACCCATCAGACGAACACCGGTAACAAATGTTTCTTCGGGTTCAAATCCAATTTCTTTGACATCCTGTTCCACATATGGGGCAAGCCGTTTTGGGCAAGTGACAATAATGACTCCTTTATCGGTAAATAGACTCATAGTAGCCCTAAAGGTAAAATATTACTGGTTGGGCACCGGCTTTATCTGGAAGGAAAAGGGCGAAAAAAACCCAGCCGTGATCGGCTGGGTTTAAACGCAATGTAAGCATTCATTTATTTCAGGTACTTGTTGTACCAGTCAATGTGTTTTTTATATCTGTGAACGATATAACTAGGAACCCTTACGCCGTGGTGCTGATTTGG